>JAISYN010000105.1 GCA_031269915.1 Synergistaceae bacterium | reverse complement strand
CTCGTCGCTCGTCGCTCGTCGCTCGTCGCTCGTCGCTCGTCGCTCGTCGCTCGTCGCTCGTCGCTCGTCGCTCGTCGCTCGTCGCTCGTCGCTCGTCGCTCGTCGCGAGCGCCTCGGTTTTGCTCGTGGCCTGAACTTAGCTTTTTAGAGAAAAAATTTTCACAAACCCGTTACGCCCTCCAATATAAAATAACATCACGGTTGCGCTGTGCTGAATGCAGCCGCCCAAAATGTCCGCCCTCTGTGAAACGCGCCCCGGCGCGCGTTAAATAGAGGGTGGTTTTAAATTGCGTTCCAAGGCACCAAAAATATAAAACATCTATTGAGGAGGCGCTTCAAATGTCGGTCAAATCTTTGCGGGGAATTCTTCTTTCGGTATTGGCTGCAACAATGCTCCTGGTGCTTTCGTCGTCGGTCTGGGCCGCGTCTGCGCTAATCGACCCGGATAACGCGGCAGGCGGCAAAAAGGGCGGGGATTACGAGATGGAGCGTGTACTGGACGGCGGAATAACCGTCGTCTGTCTCGGGGTTTCAAAGGAGAGCGATAATGATTTGTTAGCGCATTATGAAGTAATAGTCGAGGAGGATATGGTGATCAAACTTAACCCCAAAGATATGGAATTGTTCGATACTTCCGGCAATAAGTTTACTGCGCGGGCATCCTATATCGGAAACGATAGAGTAGAAAGCAGAGAGATCGTAAGTGGAATCAGGAACAGGGTGCTAACCGTTTACGATCCCAGAGTTAATAGCAATTATAAAGTGGATACTACCTTTCCACGACTTTCCTTCAGCATCAACGGGAAAAAATTGATTTTCCGCGACGTTCCCGCGATAAATTAAATCGCGCGGCAACCCGGGGAAAAATTGAGTTTTTTCAACAAAAATTCAGGAGGTACGTAGCAATGCCGGTCAAGTCTCTCAAGCGAATACTATTTTCGATATTGGCGGTGACGATGCTTTTGTCCCTTTCGTCGTCGGTCTGGGCCGCGTCTAAGATACTCGATCCCAATAAGGCAAACGGCGGCAAAAAGAACGATGAATATGAGCTGAAAAGGGAATTGGACGGGGGGATTCATTTAGTCGTAAACAATGTCTCGATTATCCCGGAAATAGTTTCTCCCGAACTGCCGATAGTGTTGGGACAACTGCTGGCTTTGGAATGTACGGTCACTCCCGATGATGATACCGTGCTGAGTTTTGGAAAAGAATCCGAATTGTTCGACGCGAACGGCGTCAGACAAACTGACGCCCAATACACGATGATAGGCGGCGAAAAGACGTCCAAACGGGAAATAATCGGCGGCTATTCCACCAAGTGTCATATCGTGTACGGCTTGTCATCAGGGTATAAAGTCACCAAAACATATCCCAGAGTCAAGTTTGAAATAAACGGCGAAGAATTGACGTTCCGCGATGTGCCGGGGAAATGACGCGCTGTGACGTAAAAAAATCTATCTAATTTACGAAAGGATTTGGTAAAGTTGGGCAAAAGGTCATCCAGAGCCGCGTTTTTTGTTTTCGCCGTTTTTTCGGTGTTTTTGCTGTCAGGTTCGATCTCTCATGCCGCCATATCCGTCGACGATTTCCTGCCGCCGGCGCAGGCCGCGGCTCCGGAGGACGCGGCCATCCGCCTCACGGTGGAGAATCCCGCGGAGGTGAAGGAAGTGGAGGGCGACGTCACCGGCGAGCCCGCGATATCGGCGGCTTCCGCGCAGGACGCCATCAACGCATGGGTGGCCAAGCGCTCCGGGGGTTTCGAGGAGATCGTCTTCCCCAGCGGCTTCGGTTTCGTGGCGACCGGCACGTCCACCTACGACAGGCATGACAATCCCGTGGCCGAGCGCGCCGAGAAACGAAACGCCTACGTGACGGCGTACATGGGAGCGAAAACCCAGTTGGCCGAGGGTTTGAACGGGGTCTACACGTCGGGCCGCACGAAGGCGTTCGAACGCATAGCCCGGCTCGACGAGAGCCAGGGACAGACGCAGGTAAACATTGATGAAGAAACGAAGGAAGCGATCCGCCAAAGGGTCGACGCGTTCCTCCGCGGTTATGTGGTCTACGAGGTGTTCGACGACGCGGCGGCCTCGCGCGTCTACGTCACGATAGTCACCACATCCAAAACGCAGGGTCACTACGACCGTCCCGATGTCCGGACGGTATCGGCGCTTTCCATGCAGGAGGGACTTGGACAGGTATTCGCCGAGATAGAAAAGGGCCTTACGCCTCCGGTCGGGGGCAGGATGATTTACGTCGAGGCCACCGGCGAGATGGCGTTCGTCGGTTTCGGCAGCGCCGTCATAGGCAGGAATAACAACGCTGCGGTGCAGTCCAAACTGGAGCTGAACTCCGAGAGGATCGCCAAAATCCGCGCGAAGGACGCCCTATGCGGGGTCATCATCGGCGAAGCTATCGAGTCCGAGGAAAAGTTGGATTCCGATATCAGCAGCATGAACAAGGATTTCGAGGAACTCTCCAAGGACGACCCGATCGTGAAAAACAACCCCGACCATCCCGGTTACGTCAAACTTCAAAACAGCGTGAACGCGTTCAAGGCGGCGGAGGCGAACGTATCCGTCATGCGCGGCGCCCGCGAGGGAATTTTGCCGCCCGGCGTGCGTCAGGAAGCGTGGATGGACGAGGACAAGGCGTTTACCTACGCGGTGGCAGTTTACATGCCGAGCGCTTCGAACGCGGCCGAAAGGGGAGCGGAGAGCATGCGGTACGGGAGCGTCATCACGCCGCCGGCAGACGGGTACATAGAGACGCCTGACGAGGAAGTGAAACAGGGCCCCAGCGGGACCGTTCAGGATGTCAACGACCTTTAAAACACACCGCGCACTGGCCGCGGCCGTTTTTTTCGCGCTTTTCGCGGCCGCGGCGTTCGCGTCCGGGGAGCCGGAAAACGTGGCCGTCATCGCGGAATTTTTGAAAGCGTCTCCGCTCTCCGAAGCGGAACAACGCGGCGTGCTGGACGCCGTCAAATCGTTCCCCAAGCAGAACGAATGGGTGATGTTCGGCGATGGGAACGTGTATTCGATGGTCTTGCGTCCCATCAGCCGGGATTCGAGGAAGAACGTTCAGGTCAAGCTGGAGGAACTGGCGCGAAACGCGGCGGCCCTGCGGGTGAGGTATCTGCTCTACCTCAAGGCCTCGCCGCCCGAACGGAGAAGCGCGTACAAAAACGAGGATGCGCTGGCTTCGGCGCTCGCCGCCTGGGATGAGGAAAACGAAAAAAAACTTGTCCTGAGGAGTTCGGCGACGAATTCTTCCGGGAAATGGGCTTTCTCCATCGCCGTAGCGCCGGACGACGCGTTCGGAGACCTGTCGCACCGCATAGAAGCGGCGGAGGCCCGCGCGCTTGATCTCGCGTACTGCGGGATCATATATCCGAGAGCCAAAGCGATGTACGGGGAAAAACGTTACGAGGACGCCCTGATCTTTTACCGGGAGCTGCACAAGCTCAGATGGGCGCGGCCGGATTCGTATCTGGAGGCGGCGGATTGCTTCCTCAAGACCGGGCTCGCGGCAGACGCCAGAAAACTCGTGACCGAGACGATAAATGAACTCGGCGGGGAGATGGACAGCGTATTGATGGAGTTCGCCGGCGACCTGCTGTTCGATATGGGCGACGAGGATGCCGCGGTGGCCGCTTACAATGCCGCGAAGGCGAAAATGAAAGGCGAACCATGAAAACGCGGGTCATGAAAACGTTGCTGACGCTGGCGTTGATCCTGGCGTTCGTGAAGGGGGCGAGCGGCGCCGAGGACGGCCTCTTCGAGGTCACCGTGCGTGGGCGCGGGGCCAATGAAGAGGAGGCCTTGAACGCCGCGATCGACGAGGCGATAAGGAACGCGCTGGGCTCCATATTCGCCGAACGCAGCGAACTCGGCGGCGACATGCTGGAGGAAAAACTGATTCAGTTCTCGCGCGGCACGGCCACCAATTACCGGATAGCGGAGAAGACGGAGGACGAATCGGGCGTGATACTGACGGTGGTCGTGACGGTGGATTCCCGGAAGATCAGGGAAAACTCGAGTTCGTTGAAATCCGGTTCCGGTGGCGCGGCGTTGGAACAATGGCAGAGCCCCCTGTTGGAGGAAGGGCAGAAAGCGCTTTTCGCGGCGTTCGGCAAGGTTCGCGGCGAGGATTATATAAACGCCGCCATAACCGGGAAAAAATCCGACCCGCGAAAGGGCCTGCTCGACATCACGGTGTCCCTCACGTTCGACCGCGAGCGCTTTTACAGGGAATTCGCCGCGCCGGTCGAGGCCGTGCTGGACGATATTTTCAAAGATAAGGCGCTGGGCGCCGAACTCGCCGGAGAGTTCGAGGACCCGGACGAGCGGTACGCCGCGTCATTTGAATTGCTGGGTCCCAATTTGTCGTCGCGGGCATGGACGATACCGCTCAATTTCTGGGACTCGATCAAACGCGCGTCGGGATTCTGGGTCGCGTCGAAGGGCCGCATAGCGACGGCCAAAAGACTGTGGCTCCACTTCTCGCTTCGTGACGCGGGCGGGGCCGAGATAGAGCGTATACCCGTTCACCTGCCGGTCTCAAACGTGATCTTTTTCTCGGACATCAGAAAGACATCGGCAAACCCCTGGTTTTATATGGGGCTTGCGGAATACAGTCCCGGCGAGTATACGGTCGTCACGGCCGCGCCGCATTTCGGGGTGCTGGCGAGAAACGCGTACGCGTTTTACGGCGAGGCGGAACAGGAGTACCAGCTCGAATTGTCCCCCGAACTGCTGGCCCGCGCGGCGGACGTGGAAGTTTACCTGGAACTGGAGCGGTAATGATATGAAGGGTGAAAGAAAAAAATTTGAAAGGGGTTCGGGGAACTGGTTCCCCGACGGGGTTTGGGGCGGAGCCCCAATGTTTTATCCGCGATTTGAGGCAATCACTGTTATATCGTTTTTTTTGCTACTCGTGTTTTGCGAGGGAGCTTTCGCCGCGTCGCGGCCGAATATTCCCCTTCCCGCGGGAAATCCCAAAACAGACGCGGCGGCGAATGAGACCGAGTCATCCTACATCGTGTCGGAAAGTTCCGGCGTAGGGCTGAGCAGGGAAGAAGCGTTGCTCGACGCAAGGCGAAACGCTGTCGAGAACGCGGTCGGCGTATTGTCGAAGGGAATGACCCAGGTGATCGACGGGCGGGTGACTGAGAACATCGCGCAGTTGAGCCGCGCCTTCATCGAAAAATACGAGATCACGGACGAACGCCGCGACGCGGGGAGATATCACGTCGGCATAAAGGCGTATATCAGGCGCGATAGCCTGATGGAGGGGCTTGTGAACTACGACCCGGTCAAGTCATCGATCGATGGGATAAGCCTTTTCACAAAATCGGCGACGCAGGAGCAGCAGATTCGGGAAGCGGCGGAGACGCTGACCGAGTTCTTCGCGTCCATACCGGTTTCAAACTACATTCGCTGCGCCGCAGCGAGCGACGCATTCAGCAGCAGGGAGGGGAAGCTGAACCTCGAGATTCATTTCTCGTTCGACAGGGAACTGTATTATTCGGTGCTGGCGCCGCAGATGGCTACCGTGTTGAACTACATCAGCACGGCGGGACGGCGCGACGTGCCGATGTTTTTCAAAACGGGGGAAGGGGACAGGATACCGCCCCGGCCGCCCGAGTCTATGTCCGAAAACTTGAAGCTCATGGAGGCGTCCGTGGGCAACAGATATATAGAAGTTCCCGGAGCCGGCGGGTTCGCGAATATTTATCTCGCGACGAAAAATTATTACTTCAACTGTTACAGGGTTCATCCCGAGGCGTTCGCGAAACTTCTGGAGCAGGCGTTTACGCTGGACAGGCAGGGGCGTCTCGCTGGCGGGGCGTTTAGTGACGCGGAACTCGTCATCTCGTTTCGCGGCAAGGGGGGAGTGCGGGTAAAAGAACACAGACAGCATGTGAGGCTGACAAACGCGATAACGTTTACGAACGCCGGGGGTATAAAAAAGTCGCCCTATTCGCCGCAAAAGGGCGAGCTTCCCGACGAACAGTATCACTCGATTTTCATCATGCCGTACATGGGCGTTTATTCGGCGAAGGACGCCGACTACATGCTCATAGAAAATGACGCGGCCATGATCGAGGTTCCCATGGAAGATTCGCAAATCAGGCTCATCGAGGGGGTGGAGTGCCGCGTCGAGACGACACGCGCCGAATGATCGAAAAATAATGCATTTTGTTGGAGGAGATGGTGTATTTTGAGGTTTAGATTTACGGTCAAGACTTTAATCGTGTTTTTGCTGCTGGTACTCATCGCGGTGCTGGCCATCGCGGCGGTCATGGACACGGTCGTGACGAGCAACTTGTCGGGCGCCACCGGTTTTCACGAACTCAAAGGCATCCAGGGAGCCGATACCACGAAGAATGTGGCGGTGAAGAAACAGGCCAAAGAGAAGGGATATGACGCGGAAGCCAGAGAACTCGACGGCATACGCGGCGAGAAGATCCGTCATTTCCAGGTGATAAGCGCTGCCCAGAACGCTCAGAACAAGTATTACGAGGCCCTCGAAAAGGGCAATGACACAGATGCTTTGAGGTCCGACCTCGAAGGAAGAATTCCCGAGGCGAGGAACGCGCTCACAGATATGAAAACTCTGACGGATCGTGAGATTGAGATACTGACCACGATAGGCGCGGACGCACCGACAATCGATATAGCGAGGCGGTTCTACAAGGCCATGGAGACGACGGTAAACTCCCTTCAGGCCGAAGTGCTGAGCGACGCCCAGGTTCAGGCGAGGATGACGGATGTTCAGGTCGGCGGCAAAAACGCCGTGGCTAACGCGCGCAGGATCGCGGAGCGATTTTCGCCGGAGGAACTCGAGGAAGCCGACAAGGATACGCTCGAGCAGGAGGTCGTCATTCCGGGGGAACAGAACGCCAAGGGTATAGGCGACGTGCTGAATCATATGCCATCAATCATCTTCGGGTCGATCGCCGGAATCAGCGACGGTTTGAGGATGTTCAACGAGGCGAGACAGCGCTACGGCAACAATTGGACCGCAATGGGACAGGATTTGCTCTACAAACAGGGCATGTTCTCGCGCAACAACATGAACGCGTTCCAGCAGCGTATCGATTCTTACGGCGCTGGGGCCCAGCGTTTTCTGGCCGAATACAGCCCCTTCGTAAAAACCGTGGGTTCCGGAATAGGACGGGGCTCCAGCGTAGACCCCCTGGGTTATGGGGCTAACGTCATCGTTCGTTTCGTGGATCCGCAGATGAGTTCCTACATTGTGGAGGAAGACGAGGAAATGCACTGGAGAGTCGTTGTGGACAAGCTCCCCACGAAATGGGAGGACAACGGGGAAGTCGTCCGCACTCTGATCGTTTTCGATTACGACGACACGGCGGTGGATTATGTCACGAAGATGATTTCAGCCATAACGCCTGGTTTCGAGAATTACGTGAGGCAGAGCCGGCTGGTATACGTTCGGAAAACTTACGACATTCGTTACATGAAAGCCTACGTGCCCGGAATGAGTTTTCAGAACGCGCAGGGGCAGGAGATGTTCCGCTACGAATCGTCCAACCCATACGTGGACGGACGCACGATCAGGAGGCGCACGCTCGACTATAAAATACTCGAGACTGTAGCCGTGGTCAGCCCGCCGAAAAACAAGGCGATGGTGAGAAAGATTCTCGGTAATGACGAACCGCCTCCTCAAAGACGGGAAATGGGAAACAGCGGCAAAAAAGAACCGAGTTCCGACGCCGGCGAAACCCAGGCACCGAAAAAAAACGCGCCGCAAAGCGAAAAACAGCCCGGCGTGTCGCGCAAAGGCTCGATCGCGCCGCCTCAGGAGGGAACGGAGGTATTGCAGGCCCTTGATGGAGACCCGGCCGAAATCCAGTTGCTGATCGATCAACACGACAAGGGCGTTAAATATTTCGAGGAAAAGAATTACAGTATGGCGTTCAGGACTTTCATCAGGGCGGCCAATATGAACGGGGGAAACTATCTCGACGCCTATTGGGCAGCGCTGTCAGCGCACAACGCGAAAAGCGGCGGCGCGGTGAAGGAATGGCTGGATAAATGCCTTGCCGTCAAACCCGATTATCTGCCGGCTCTCGAGATGAAAAAAGCGCTGAAACTGAAGTGATTCCCACATCAAAAAGCGAGGTGAGAGATGCCGCTGAATTAAAAAAGCTATTTACGCGGGAGAAGTTTGAAGGCTCAAAACACAAAAGGAGGTTTTACGTATGAAGAAGGTCATTCTGTTGGTTCTTGCGCTGTCGGTTTTGTTTTTAGGAACGGTGGGAGCTTTCGCGGACGTGAAGCCGGGCGCGACCGACAAGACGCGCGATATTCAGATCGTCGAGGCGTCCGAAGATCCCCAAATACCCGCGCCTCCGGCCGCACCCGTATTGAACGTGCAAGAGATACACAAGAACGATTTCGCTGCCACGCTCACGACAAGTTCCCCAAACGGCGTGTACAAGCCCGGGGATTCCATCGTCCTCACGTTCACCAGCGAGAAGGACGCGTATCTGACGATACTGGATTTCACTCCCAGCGGAAATATCATCGTCCTTTACCCGAACGACCTGATGGAGAACAATGGCAATTTCGTCAAGGCAGGGGAACCGGTTGAGATTCCCGTGTCGGGCGACGGCTACATCTTGAAGGCCGGCGAGAGGGTCGGCGTGGACATCGTAAAAGCGATAGCCACTACCGACAAGGGCAAGCAGATTTACGACGAAGAAGGCGGAAACATAGTCCTTGCGCCTCCGTTCAGCGCGTTGAAGGACACCGTGTCTGCCACGCGCGACATACTGATCGCAATGGAACCCGCTCCAGTACCACAAGCAACATCCGACGATCCGCAGCCGAAATCGGAGTGGAGCGTGGCGTCGTGCGCCGTGATGACCGACGCCAGCGACGGCTCTCCGAACGGATTTGCGGTGACGGAGGACGGAAGCGCGAAAATTTGGACCAACGGCTATGACTTTCTGGTCGGCGAACAGGTTTTCGTGCATATTCTGAGCGAAAAAGCGGGTAAGGTGGCTTCACTGGTGAACGCCGGAGCCAGCTCGAGCGAGAACAACATGCTGCCGGAGGGCGATGATATCACTTTCGAAAAGGGACAAGTGCTCATCCTCCCGCGCCCGAACGACAAGTGGAAGTTCGTGGCGTCCGTAAAACCGGGCGAAGACGCGATCAACGCGAAGCTGGCCTTTGATGATGGAACCGAGGCGGAATTGTCCTTCAAGGTCACCGTGAAAGAGGACGACGGGGAATAATGCTGGAGATGCCAAGGCGTGCCATCAGAACAGCCGCGGCCGCGTTTCTGATCGCGGCGTTAGTGTCGGGTTGTTTCGTGCGCGCGTCTGCCGCCGAGACGCTGTTCGAACGCGCGAAAAACCTGTACGACGTCCGTGAGTACAAGATCGCGCTCGCGTATTTCGAGAAGGTCATCGAGAGCGAACCCGAAAACGGCGAGGCATGGGATTTCGCCGGTTGGTGCCATCGCTACAACGGCGACTGGGAGTCGGCGCTCACCGCTTTCGCCAGGGCCAAAGAGCTTCTTCCCGGAGAGCGGTCGAAATGGGTAAACGTGGGCGAGGGTGAGGCGTACTATGGGGCCGGCGTCTACGAAAGTGCCGTGAATGCTTTCGCTGAAGCGATCTCGCTCGCTCCGGACGACGAGGAATTGGCCGTCAGGTCGGCAAAGGGGATAATTTACACGTATGCCGCACTGAACGACAGGGCATCGATGGAGCAAGCTCTCGCCGATCTGGGCAAAAAGTACCCCGGCGCGGAAAACGGCATCGAGGGCGAGGCCGACGCGCTGCTCGCGAAGGCACTGGAAAGAGCGGCCAACGGCAGCGCCGCGTCCGTGGATGATATTTCCACGCAGACCGCCGCGCAAAACGCGCAAAAGATAACCGACTTCAACGACCGCCTGTTTCAGGCAGTGAATGATCTGACGAGCGGGGATGTGACCAGGCAGGCGCCCGAGGCCGGCATTTCGGCAGGTCTGGAAGAACCGCCGGTTTCGGACGACGACGCGCCGCCGTATCAGACAGAGCCCGTCGAGACGGGTGCCGGCGATGACACTTCGGCAGACCGGGAAGGGCCGGCGAAAGACGACGCGCCCGAGGCAAAATCTTGGGAAATTCCCGCTCTCGGAGCCCCGATCGCGGATGTCCTGGCGAAATTCGGCGAGGACGGAATTTCAGCGAGCAAGGCCGAGGTGGCGACGTCGGAAGGGCTATGGCTATACGTCCTAGCTTTTCCGTCCGGCATTGAAGTACCCGGCGTCACCGGCGAAAAACCGGATTCCCAAAACAGCCGCATAGAGGAGTTCGACGGCAAGTTGCTTGCGGTCGTGATAACCGATAGTTGGGAAAACCACGAAAACAGCGTGGTTTTCAAGGACGAGCTGTTCACCGGAACAGTGGCCGCGATGAATGCCGAAATCGGCGGCGACGCGATCGTGCATGAGGCCGATCTGTTCAGCGAGGCTCAGTGGGTATCTGCCGACAAGCGACAGTTAATAGTTCTGTCGGTCTCCGCCACGCTGGAGGGAAACGTCACGGCCGAGAAAGTATATAACGACCTCGCCGGCCTGAATGTCTGGGGGGCGAGCCTCAATACGGCGGGCGAAGGGGATTGACGCGGAGACAATAACGGGATTCAGCTGTAAAAAGATATGGAGGGCCGCTCATGGCCTTCCATATCAATATGACGGGAGGCGCTGAATTTGACAAAGCAAACTGAAAATATCGCACGGCTTTTTGCAGTACCTCTTATTTTAGTTCTCGTGCTTTTTTTCGCGGCACATCCGGGACGCGCTGCAGATTCTTCAGACGCGCGGTTCAACGAGGCCGCCGCGGCTTATCAAAAGCAGGATTTCGGAACGGCCGCGGAGCGCTTCGGCCAGGCCGGTGAGTTGTATCTGAAAAAAGGCGGCACACTCAAGGCGGCGCAGAGTTTTTTCAACCGGGGTCTGTGCCTCATATACTCGGCTCGAAACGAGGAGGCGATAACAGCCCTGGAGCGCGCAGCCGATATCTACGGCAAGGCGAAGGACGCTTCGGGCGTATCGCAGTCGCTGCTGTACGCAGCTCAGTTGTACATGGACGCCATGAATTGGGGGGCGGCGCAGACGCGTTATGAACGCGCGATGAAGGCGGGCAGCAAGGACAAACTGATAAGCGCGCTGGCTTCGGAGGGACTCGCAAGAATAGAGCGCGAGAAGGGAAACCTCGCCGCGGCGGAAACGCTCTTCAGGCAAGCCGAGAAACTGCACCAAAACAATCCGGGCGGGGCGTTGCGGGTCAAACTCCAGATGGCCTATACGATAGGTTTGCGCGGCAGGGAGACGGAGGCGCTCGAAATGTATGACGCTGTGGTAAAAGACGCTTCCGCACTGCTCAAAAAACCCGAGACCGACGACGACGGCCGCCGGCTCGTATACTACGCTGCGGCCGACAAGGGGCAGTTCCTCCTCCGTATCGGCGCTTTCGCCGACGCCAAGCGTACGATGGAAGAAGCAATGAAACTGGGCGAAAAAGTCGAAAACGCGGGGGGAGAGTATGCGGAAGGCCCTCTCGCTCTCAGAACCGACTATGCGCAGTCGTTGATGTATCTGGGAGATTTTGTAACCGCCGCGCGCGAGTTCAACGAACTGCTGGGCATCGCGGAGGGCTCCGACAATACGGCCCTGTCGATGAAGGTGAACGCCGCGCTCGGCACGTTATCCCGCATGAAGGGCGACGACGAGGCGGCGTTCGTGTTTTTCACCAACTTCAAAACGATCGCGGAGCGGGCGAATCACGTGCAGAGCGAGGGACAGGCGCTGATTCAGCTCGCCGCTCTGTACTCCGGAATGGGCCTGTGGAACGAGGCGGCGGCTTACTATCAGCAAGCGTTTTACACCGCGCTCACCGCGCAGGATATGGACAGCGCGGTTCGGGCGATGCAGGGTATCTATAACGGAGACCTCAGAAACGAGATGGGGCTCGTCGGGAAGGTTGACTACAGGACTGTTCAGGGTTTGCCCTGGCGATCGGCCCTCACGGCGCGGTTTTTGCGCACCAAAAACAGGAAGCCGGAACACGTCGACAGGGGATTCGACGAAGTATGGCGCGTCGTGGATTCGCGGAGGGAACGTCAGGCGATACCGAGCCTCGAAGGATTCCGGGCCATCCGCGAGATAGCGCTTCGCGGCGTGCCCGAGGTGCGCGATTATTATCAGGAAGTCAAGACGTCATACGCCATAGCGGACGCCGTTCTCCGGCAGGCGGAGACCGACCTCTCGGCAGCCCGCAAGGCCGAGACGGCGCTCGTCGGGCTTGCCGCGCGCAAAGACGAGGCCCATGAAAGGCAATACGCTGACAGGGCTTTTTCGGTCACGGCGAACCTGCTTCGCTCACTGGCGGGACAGGCATTGCTCACCGCTCCGGCGCGGGAGTTTTCCGTCCGTCTGGACGGGCTCATGTTGGAGGCCGTATCGCCCGGCGATGCCGAGCCCATTTTGACCGAACTGGAGGACGATATCAAGACCCTGAGCCGCGCGACGGACGTGATATCGCTCAAGGCCGCCGACACGGAGGCGCTTCAGAATTCCATGACGGCGGGACAACTGATGCCGGAGGATATAAAAAGCAGGCTGCGAAAGGCGATTTTCGCGCGCGCGGAAAAAGAGCTGAAGCCCGAGCAATTGAAGGAGATTGTGTTCAGGACGCTCGAATCCACCCAGCCAACGTTAAAAAAAGAGATGGGCAGCCTGGCCCGGAAAGAGGGCAAGCTTTACGATTACGCCAACGACCGGATACAGAAACAGCAGGCGGCATTGCGCGCGGAAGCCGAGAGGATTTTCCCGCGCGTGTCGCCTTACATGCTCGTCACCATTGATTCCGGCGGGGAGATGGTGCGCTATGTAAACGCGTGGAGGCGGATGCGCCTGCGGTCGATGATTCTGGCCGAACTCGGGATAAAAATAGACCGCGACAAGGATTGGTCCAAATTCCTGAGAGGTTTTGGCAACGCCGTCCGCGACGCCGGAAAGACATTCGAGAATACATTCGCCATGAACATCGACGACGCCGAGGCGACGCGGGAAACGGCGGCGCGCCTGCGTGCCCTCGCGGAAAAAATAACGGCCGCCGACCTTGAGGACGAGGGGCGCAACATCGGCTCGATCCTCGCCGCCGAGGGAAATATTTCCTACGACGACAGGATGTCCGTGCTCGATCTGCAGGCGCGCATCCGTTTAGCCATGTCAAAATTCGACGCCGCCGAGGAGTCCGCGCGTCAGATACTTTCCATGCTGCCAGGTGAAGATGTCGAAGCGCAGCCTGAGAAACAGTGGAAGGCCTACGGAATGCTGGCGTCGATAGCGGCCGTCAGAGGCGATCACGCTGAAGCCTCGCGCCTCTACGATATCGCGATAGACAAGCTCGATTCAATCCACCCGATAGAGGGAACCACGAGCCAGAGCGCCTCCGATCGCGTATCGCTTTACGGCGGGGCGGTCAGAAGCGCTTTCGCGCTTTGGCATGAGTCTCCCTCAATGGAGGGCGTCTCGCGCGTGTGGCGGGTTCTGGAGGGGATGAAAAGCCGCCATTGGCGGGAGATGCTCGCCACGACCGGCGGCGAGTTCCTTAACATCCTCCCGCCGGAGGAGCGCGAGCAGGTACGGGAACTCGAGGCCAAAAGAGTGGAACTGGAGGCCGCGTACAACAGGGCGAGATTCCTGGGACAGATGGACGAGGCCGCCGTTCATAACGAAGAGATAAGGACGGTGCTCGCGAAACGCAGAGAGCTGACGCGCGGCAAGACGGCCGACGTGGACACGATGCCCGATGTCGAGGCCATCCGGGAGAAGCTGCCTCCCGATTGGGCGCTGGCGGATTATTTCATCTCGCCCGAACTGTCGTTCGCCGTTTTGCTCAAAAAAACCGGAGAGCCCGCCATAATACCGCTCGACGTGGATTATGACGCACTCTTTGGATACTCGTACTGGATGAGGTACGCGAACAACAATATCGGAATCGCGGAATACGACGAGAAAAAATTCTTTCCAATTTCCTCCGGAACCGACCGGGCTTTCGTCACCGCTTGCGGGCTCTCCCCCGACGATGTCGGCGCGATGATATTCAAACCCGTCGCCGAAGCCTGCGGAGACCTGAGAAAACTGCTCGTGATCCCCCACGATATACTCTACATTCTGCCACTGGAGGCGACGCAGTACCAGGACAGCGACGGCAAACCGGCGTATTATGTGAGGGAATGGACTTTCGCCGAACTCCCCAGCGCGTTTCTGCTGACGCGTGAGACGGGCCGGCCGAGCGCGGATTCGTCCCTGATGCTGGTGGCGAACCCGACTTATGCCTCGCTGCTGGGCGAGCGGACCTGGATGGACTACGCGGGGTCGCTGTTACTTGCCGCCGGTGTCGACCCTGAGTTGGAGCGTGAACTCACCGGGCGTCTCGGCGTCAGCGATTTGAGAGCGGCGCTCACGAACGCGGCGCCGGAGGACAGGCAGGCGATAACGTCGAAGCTCGCGCAATATTGGGGCGACATAGTGGAGGAGACCAGCCGCGATTCGAGGATCGCGTCGGCCGTGAAAAGCGACTTCGCCGTTTCCATGAAGCCGCTCGACGGTTCGCAGGCGGAGGCCGAAGACCTGGAGGCCATGTGGAAGGAGCGTGGGGGCGACGCGCCCAACATATTGCTCGCCGGCAGCGCCTCCGAGGAAAGGTTCTGGGACGAAAACCCCGCGAAATACCGTTACGTACACATAGCCTGTCACGGCTACGACCGGGGCAGCATCCCCACTCTCCAGCCCGGCTTGGCACTTTCCCCGATCCGCGACACCAAAAACGATTCCTTCCTGCAGATGGGCGAATTGGCGGCCGTCAGGTGGAACGCCGATCTCATAACCCTTTCGGCCTGCGAGACCGGGCTTGGAGAGCTGTACATAGGCGACGGAATGCTGGGTTTGTCGACGTCGCTGCTGGCCGGCGGAGCGAAAGGCGTGGTGGTGACACGCTGGAGGGCGTCCGACGAGAGCGCGCCGATTTTCATGCGCGATTTTTACTCGGGCGTGTTGAATGACAAACATCCCGCCGACGCTTTGAGGACGGCCCAATTGTCGGTGTTGAACGGCAGCGATTACCGTGTGCCGAGGCATTGGGCTATCTTCAAATATGTCGGCATACCCTGGTGAAGAAAGGCGCGTGTGTGGAATGACGTTTAAAAGTCGGCGTTTTTCGTGCGTTGAGGCATTCTTCGTCCTTGCGGTTCTGCTTGCCGCGTTTGTGCCGCCGGCATCTGCCGCCGGCCTGCACGATCGGGCGAAGAACCTCTATGACGTGGGCGACTATTACGCGGCATTCAATTTGTACGAACGGATACTCAGGGACGATCCAAACGACGGACTCGCGTGGGATATCTCGGCTTGGTGCCTCAGATACCTGGGGGACGCGAAGAGCGCCGAGGCAAATTACAAAAAGGCGCTCCTCCTGCTGAAAGGGGAGAACGCGATCTGGAGTTTTATCGGTCTTGGCGAGCTGTATATTGACAACGGCCGCTATGAGGACGCGCTGGTCAAACTTCGCGAGGCAAAGGGCCTGGCGGCCGAAAACGAAGAGGCGGCTGAACGGACGGCGCGGGATATCGAGATTGCCGAAAAAGCGCTGGCCGAAGTCCCTTCAGCCGCGTCAGACGATACGGCCGAGAAAAAGACCGAGATGACGGACGCCGACGATCGCCGCGCCAAGGCGCTGCTGGAAGAACATCAGCCCAAAAATGACGCGCAAGACGCCGCCCCGGTTCCAGAGTCCGATGATATCGTGCGAGCCGTGAGCAAAGACGAAAGCCCGGCAAAGGCGGCGAAGCCCAAAGGACCGGCATCCGGGAAGACCGCGGCTAAACCCGCGCCAAAGAAGCCCGTTCCCAAGCCAAAACCCGAAAAAACGCCGCGACCGCCGAGGAACGACGTAATTTACGGCGTCAAACTGGGCTCTCCGATAACCGAAGCGCTCGAGTCGCTGAAAAAACTGGGCTGCCAGATAGGGGAAGCGCCATTCGAGAGTAACGGCAAGAAATTTTACTCCGTAACCGGATTGAAAGCCAATCTGCCGGGCGCGATAACGAGCGGCGCGGCGCGGAGGCGTTTTTATATCGTGTCGTCGGGCGGTGCGGTGTTATCGGTCAACGTGGAACTCGATTATGACGTAAGGACGAATTTCGACGCGATTAAAGACGCCGCGCGGGGCGAAATAGGGAATATCTCGGGCCTCGGCGGCACGAGAGGGCTCGTACAGGTATCCAACATATTCAGTTTCGAGATGAATCTCGCCGTCTCGAACACCTACGGAGTATCCATGCTGGTCGTCGACAGGGGAAACGGAACGTCACGCCTCGAGATTCAGCACATCGACCTGTACGGCCTGAGCAACTACTGGTCGAAGGAAAGGAAGGAGTGATTTGGGGAGGTTGATTTGCTGAACGGCAATACAAAGCAATTTGTAGGCATAAAATTGGAAATGCTCAAAACGCACGCTTATTATCAGAGCGGCAAACTGACAATGCCTGGATTGAGTCATTTTCTCGGAAGTAGAGCCGAAAGCAGCGGCCTATACGAGATAAACGGTTCTGAAGCGGTATTCTACAAGAGCGGCCCGGTTGTGTATATACCAATGAATTGAAAAAAACGAAATATAGGGGGATGTTCATAATGAAAAGCATGAAAAGATACTTGATCCTGTTCGCGGCGTTGTCTGTATTGTTCGCCTTTTCCGGCGCGGCCTCGGCTTTCACGCTGGCCGAGCACGAAAAGAACATCGAGAAATATGTTCAGGCCCTGAACAAATTGCCGGAAGTCGTAAAGACGTACTGCGAGATGGACGGCACTTTATCCGAGCGTTCAGGCGCGCTGGGCGGGGAAGACAGCGTGCGGTATGTGCAGGCGGAAAATGATTTCGCCGTAGAATTGCGTCCTGTCGGCGGCGTTATACAACTGGCGACCATGAACCCGGCCTTCAAACTGCCGGACGGAAGCGGCGTGGGCGACCCGATAGAGCGTGTGATGAAAGCGGCACTCATCCCCGGCGATTACCGCCGCGAGGTAAAAAATGGCCTGGCGCATCACATCTGGATACGTGACGGAAAAATGACCCTGGTCACCGAGGGCGAAGCTAAAATCGTCGCTATTATCTTCTTCAACACCATCAAAATGAAGGGTGTGACCGTCAACGACGCATACGCCCAAACCCTTGCGCAGGCGCGAGACGCGGAGGCCGCGGCGGCAGCTTCCGCGCCGGGCGGCGATGAACCGGCGGCGGACGAGGACGGTTGGAACTACGTTACGTTTCAGAGCGGCGAAGAAGACGAGAACAGAATTTTCTCTCAGGACGAAAATTTCAGAGGAGCTGCTATTTACAAGGAGAGATCGCTGAAATCCGAACGTGTCGCGACGCTGAAAACAGATACGGAGGTCGTGATATCGGGGTATTACGCCAGGCAAAAAACCGCTTCGACGGATCCGCGGTTTAAAGAAATGCGCTGGGAAGTGTGGGCGAATTTGATAAAGCCGGTTTCGGGCTGGGTGGTCGTCGATGAACTCGCGCTATGGTACGGTGACGCCCTGTTCGAATATGGACTGTTTGACGGAATTGACGACTAATGAAAGAGAGATGGATCGATATGTCGCATACAAAACATGACGCAGTAATTTTCATAGCGTCCGCGCTCGTCGCGGTATTGTCCGCATTACTCGCCTTTTCCGGCGCGGCTTCGGCCTTCACGCTGGCGGAACATGAAAAGAACATCGAGAAATATGTTCAGGCCCTGAACAAATCGCCGGAAGTCGTAAAGACGTACTGCGAGATGGACGGCACGATATCCGAGCGCTCCGGCGCGCTGGGCGGGGAAGACAACGTGCGGTATGTGCAGGCGAAAAGTGACTACGCCGTAGAATTACGCCCGGTCGGCGGCGTCATGCAAATGAGGACCATGAACCCGGCCTTCAAACTGCCGGACGGAACCGGCGTGGGCGACCCGATAGAGCGTGTGATGAAGGCTGCCCTCATCCCCGGCGATTATTTCCGCGATGAAGAGGACGGTTTCGTTCATCACATCTGGCTGCGGGATGGAAGATTGACGATGATCTCCGAGTACAAAGCCTTAATCTTCTCGATTGCGTTCTTGAACGACGTCAAAATGAAGGGCGTGACCATAAACGATGCATACGCGAAATTCCTCGCTTCGGGCGGAGAAGGCGAACCGGCGGCAAAAACGGAAGCCGTGCCGCCGCCTGCGAACAGCGAGTTGAACGACTCCACCGACGCCAAAATCATAAATTCATACCCGTTGTCGGCGAATGACAAAAACACGCTCGGCATTCAGCACCGCGGCGCGTATACTCTGTACTCCCAGAAGAAATACCAGCAGGCCTACGAGGCTTTCTCAAAGCTGGCGGACGACTACGACGTCAACTATCTCTCCGCGTATTGGGCGGGAGTGACCGCGCGGCAACTGAAGAAAGACGACGAGGCGAAAGCCTGGTTCGAGCGCGCGCTCGCGATAAACCCGAACTACAACCCGGCGAAAGACGCGCTCTCCGGGAAAAGCTCCGTGCAGTCGACGACTTCCGCGTCGGGCGGCAGCTTCGTCCCGGAAGGTTTCACGCCCAGAAAAGACTGGGATAAATTGTTGAGCAAGCAAGACCTCGCCCTGGCCGGAAAGATTTACGACGTGCTGACAAGTTTTGGGACGAACCGGGAAGAAGCGGCCAAAAGCCTCGGCAAGCCCGTGAATAGTTTTTCCGATGAATGGTATAACGGCGTACATTCATATTATGTGTACGGAAAGGATGAGAGAGATTTTGCAAAAGCCTGGAATAACGCCGCATTAGGTTTAGATTTTATCGTCGAAAACGGCGAATCTTATGTTACGGCACTTAAAACTACGTCCGCTAAATATAAACTCAAACATATCAGCGTCGGTGACAGTATCGAAAAAGCAAGGAAGACCTTCGGGGAGTTCGATTATGACTACGGAGGACAATTCAGTTATCGAGCCGATCTGCGCCAACTGCCCGATGCCGGTATGTTTGAGTACATTGAAATTACGTTTTATGCCGACAAAAACAAAAAAAAGATTGAAAGTATCAACGTAATACATGTTGAAAGTGGCAGCGCCGCTGACTACGGCATGGATGAGAATGAACACTGGTAAAAAATTTACCGAAGTTTTCAAGACGGCACCCAAACAGCGCCGAAAAACCGCATTCAGGAGGAATGTAAAATGTCGTTTGCCAAACGCAGCCCGATACTTTTCATAGCGTCCGCGCTCATCGCGGCACTCGCGGTATTGATGCTGTCCCCTGCCGCCCCCGTCCGCGCCGCGTCGGTACCGTTCGGTGAAATTCAGCAGAAAATGGACGAGGCGCCGCTGGATGAAAAGAGCGTCGAGGAGGACACGCCCAAAGCGCCGATGAGCGTTGAGGAATTTATAGAGCTTTGCAAAAAGGGGACGCCGGAGGAAATAATGATCGCGATTGAAAACGGCGCGGACGTAAATGGAAAAGATATACACGGTGCGACAGTTCTCCAACTCGCGGCCAGTAGAAACCCGAATCCGGAAGTGATAGCTTTGTTGATCCAACACGGAGCCGACGTGAATGAAGCAGATTGGACACGTCTCCTCTGGTATGCGGCTG
>JAISYN010000185.1 GCA_031269915.1 Synergistaceae bacterium | reverse complement strand
ACCGTCCTTGCCGCTTCCGTGGCGATATACCCGATAGGCGCTTTGGTTTCGGAAACGACGTACCAGCCCGGCTCCATTTCGGCGATATACGCCCTGCCGCTCGCGTCGGTCGTCACGTCCGCGACAAACTCACCGTTCTGCTTCGTGATACGGAACTTCGCACCGGAGAGCGGCTCCGCGCTGAACTCGTCCGTTTTGATGATTTGCAGGCTGGCTTTCTTCGAGTTTTCAAACCCCAGGCGGTGCAGGGTTTCCGCGATCACCTGAACGGTTTTCGGCGTGTCGTCGGTGACGTAGCCTTGGGGCGCGGCGTACTCCGTTACGGTGTACCAGCCCGGTGCGAGGTTCGGGATAAAAAATACGCCATCGGCGTTTCTGGGTGCGCTCCCCAAAAACGGACCGCTTGTCGATTACAAGCGGCTTCGCGCCGATACGCAGACGATAATCGATAAGTTCAAGCTGCCGATCCGCCCGGAAACCCCTGTCATGTTCCTGTCCATAGCCTATCAGCAGATGGTGGAAATTATGAAAGCGTACAGGCGTGATACAGCGGTGATAGCGTTCGACGAGCCGACCGCTCCCTTGACCGACACGGAAATAACGATCCTTTTCGACCTCATCAGGCAACTGAAGGAGGAGGGCAAGATCGTCATCTACGTGTCCCACCGCCTGAAAGAAATCTTTGAAGTCACGGACGAAATAGTCGTGCTGAAGGACGGCAAGTTTGTCACACGCCTCGTCACGTCACAGACGAACGAGCAGGAGTTAATCGCCGCGATGGTCGGGCGCGACATCGGGGATACATACGCGAACCTCTCGCGCAATGACAAAATCAGGGATGTGCTCCTTGAGGTCAACGGTCTGACGACATCGGCAGTAAGCGATGTCAGCTTTTCGCTGCGCCGCGGCGAGGTACTCGGATTCGCGGGGCTTGTCGGCTCCGGACGCACGGAGGTCATGCGCGCGGTTTTCGGCGTGGACGCCGTAATCTCAGGGGAAATAAACCTCGATGGGGAAAAGGTGTCCTTCTCCTCCCCGCGCGACGCCATAGATAAGGGCATAGCGCTGTGTCCGGAGGACCGCAAAGAACAGGGGCTCGTGCTCTACCGCTCAATAGAGGACAATGTCTGTATGCCTGTTCTGGCAAAGCTGCGCAAGTGGCTTTTCCTGAATTCCAAGGCATGCGAGGCTCTTACTGTCAAGGCTGTCAAAAAATACGATATAAAAACGCCGACGGTGGACAAATTGGTCATTGAGCTGTCGGGCGGGAATCAGCAGAAGGTAATCTTGGGGCGCTGGACATCGGAGCTGATAGATACCAAGGTCTTGATACTCGACGAACCGACAAAGGGCATTGATGTGAGGACGAAAGCTGAGATTTACCAGATGGCGTGCAATCTGGCGAAGGAAGGCATCGGCGTGATTTTCATATCATCCGAACTGACCGAGGTAATAAACGTCGCGGATACGATTGTCGTGATGAACAACGGCAGGGTAGCGGGCTCCGTCAAGCGGGAGGACGCCACGGAGGAAAATGTCCTGGCTATGGCAATGCTCGAAGGATAGGAGAGAAAAGCTATGAAAAACACAACTAAAACACCGGAACTGAATGACACTGAAATAAGCTTCGCCAGGGTATCCTTTGGAAAACGGCTCGTGAGGACAAAGGCGTTCCCGCTATTTGTGCTTCTCATAGTGGCCATCGCGGTGTTCGCGATCCTCTCCCCGATGAGAAACGACGGCTTTCAAGCTTTTTTCAGGGTAAAGACCATCTGGAGGGTTCTGCAGGATTTTGCGGTCACCGGGTTTCTGGCAATAGGCGTCGGCCTGCTTATAGTCTCGGGAAATATTGACCTTTCCTCGGCGACGGTGGGCTCTATGGGCGGCGTCATTATCGCCGTCATGATTTCTTGGTACAACATACCTTGGGGCTGGGCTATTGTGACCGCCCTCGGCGTGGCTGTTCTTGTCGGCTTCATCAACGGATTCCTTGTGAACGAGCTGAAACAGCCGCCGTTCATCGCGACTATGGCGATGTCCACCATCCTGACCGCCGTCATGCAGATAATAGCGACGGACAAGACGGGGCAAATAAACGGCAGCATCAGCTTCAGTCACGAGGCTTATGCGGAAATCGCGTTATCCAAGGTGTTCGGCGAGATAAACGTGGTGTCGCTCGTCATGGTGCTGTGCTTTGTTGTTTACGGGCTTGCCTTGTCGAAGTCGAAATTCGGGAGAACGCTCTATCTCATGGGCGGGAACAGCAGCGCGGCTCACCTGGCCGGAGTGAACGCGAAAGCGACCACCTACTTCCTGTTCGTCAACGCCTCCGTCCTCGGCTCCATCGCCGGGATAGTCAATTCCTCGCGCGTCATGTCGGGTTCGACGATGGCGTTAATGAACTCTCAGTTTTCGGGCATGACAGCCGCCATACTCGGCGGCATTTCCTTCGGGGGAGGCTCCGGCGGCATGGGCGGTGCCTTCTTGGGGTTGTTGGTGATCCAGACGTTCAACATGGGGATGGCGACGAGCGGCGGCAGCCCCTATCTGACTCCTGTGCTGTCGGGCGCGCTGCTTTTGGTGGCTCTCACGTTCGACTATTTCAACACAAGGGCGCAGAACAAGCGTGTCGGCGCTTGACGGCGCGCGCCGTACCACAACAATGAAAGAGAAGTGCGTATTATGAAAACTTCCGTCTTGAAAAAATTTACCCAGAGTAAAATCTTTCAGCTCATTGTCATTGGGGCGATTGTCGTCATTGTGACGACGATAATTCAGGGCAACGCTTACAACAAGCCGAACCTCCGGCAGATCATGAACACGATCACCATCAATTTGATATTTGTGTGCGCCGTGGCGCCGCTTCTCATGTGCGGAGGGATCGACTGGGCGGGAAGCGCCATCGGTACGGCAGCCATGATGGTGTTTGCCAAACTGTTGCAGATGTTCCCGGGCATTCCTTGGCCGATAATGCTGCTTCCGCTGATGATTTCGGGCGCGATCATAGGCGCGCTCAACGCCTTTTTCATAGTGAAGCTCAATCTGGTGGCTTTTATCGCCACGATGGCGATGTCCACGGTCATAAGCGGCATTACGAACTGGACCGTGAAAGGCGTCCAGCTACAGATTACGGACAAAGCCTTTACCGGCTTGAGCAGCACGTTTCTCTTTGACATGATACCCGTGTTTTTCATCTTTGCGCTGATCTTGGTCGTTTTTTACAGCTGGATGATGATGAAAACGAATCTCGGCAGAAACATCGTCATGTGCGGGGGGAACGCAGCGGCGGCGCGCCTTGCCGGCATTAACCCCCAGAAAATAAAAACGATGCTGTTCATCAACAGCGGCGTCATCGCCTCACTCGGCGGGGCTGTTTGGGCGGCGCAGAACAGAATGGCCACCCCGACAGCGCTGATGACCACGACGCCCCATATGACGGCGTTCATAGGCGCCCTGCTCGGAGGCGTGTCGTTCTTCGGCGGATCGGGTTCGCTGGGCGGTGCGTTCTTCGGCGTGGCATTGATACAGCTTCTCGCTTACTCCTTGCAAACTATGGGTATTCCCATTTGGGTAAACGGGCTCATCAACGGCATGCTCCTCATTATCGCGTTGACGATCGACGACATAGCGAGACGTCTGAGAATGAAGAAGCTTGGGCTCAATAGCGAAGGCGGGGGCAAGGGCGCCGTCATGCCGGGAATGTCAAAGTAGACGGCCACGCGGCATCCGGTCGCTATAATCTTTATGATAATTTCTCCGTGGCTTCCGTCAGCCCGGAAACCTGCGGGGTTATTATAAACGGTATTCAGACAGGAAAAAAATATTGGAGGTATAACAAGTATGAAAAACGCAAAAAAAATATTGGCAATTCTTCTGGCGCTGTCTATGGCGGCAACCGTCGTCGCCTGCGGCGGCACAAGCGACGGGGATTCTCCGCCCGCGTCGGGCTCAAGCGGGAATGGCGATCCCCCGGCAGAGGGAGGCGAGACGGTCCCCGGCGGTCCGGCAGAGCTGGGCTTCTACGACCGCGACTACGACTATACGCAGCACAAACAATATAAAGTCGCATATTTGGTCAGCGGCACGGGCGTTATGTACGACTCGTTCGACTTGGCGTTCGCCACATGGGCTGAGCAGCTCAATGTCAACTACACCGGAATGTGGGCGCCGGCGGAGGCGAGCAGCGAAGCGTTCCTCTCCGGCGTTGAAACGTACGCCGACATGGGTTACGACGCCCTTCTCATCGACGCGGACCCAAACCTCGGAGCGAGCATAGCGAAGATTTGCGACGACAATGGCATTCTTTGGATGATGGCTATGGCGCAGGCACGCGATTACGGATCGCCGTACACGATCATGGGCGAAGCCTCGATAGGTCCGCTCCTCGCTCCGAACGTCGGCTTTAGCAACATCGCCGTCGGAAGGACCATCGCCGAAGGTCTTATGGATTGGAAAGAGGAAGCGTACCCCGATGTTCCCTGGGACAAGGTCGGCTTCATCTCCATAAACTTCTCCCTTTCGCCACAGATCAACGAGCGTACGCTCGGGAACAAGCAGGTTTGGGCTGAGCGGACCGGCTTGGGTGCATACAATCCCGATCCGAGCATCAATCCCACAAACTTCATCATAGCCGACTCCGCGTCCGGCGGGTTCGATCAAGCCACGGCGACCAACCTTGTGACACAGATACTTTCAAACCCGCCCGAGGGCATAGAGGTCTGGCTCATCGGCACAGCGTTCTGGGATTTCGCGGCAGGCGCGACAGTCGCGCTGGAGAATCTGAACTTGGTTGAAAAATCATGCGTCACGACGTTCGGCTCGGGCGCAAATGCGACCGCCCTGTGGGATACCGGCGAGGAAACCCCGATCAGAATCTCCCTTGAGACCGCGTCACCCGTTTACGCGGAATCCATATTCAACGGTCTCTGGGCAATGATGGCGGGCTTTGCCTCCCCCGACACGCTCTGGAGCGACTGGGCTATTGTCTGGGACAAGGGGGATAAATACCAGCTGTCGAGCGAGCTTGATCCAATCAACCAGACGCCCATAGTCGAACTCGACGAAAGCGGCAAGCCGATAGTTCTGGAGGAGCACGGCTACGCCTCTTTGATTCTCCCAATGATTTGGGTCACCCCGGAGAACTACAAGGAATTCTACGGATGGGTCGACCTCTACCAGTTCGGTTCCGACGCGACCGCTGAGGAACGCGCCTACCCGGACTACCCGCTCGCGACGGATTTAAATCTGTTCACCGCGCGCAGCGAGGTTCCAGACTTCTATCACGAATACCCATCCGGGGGATAACCGCTCTCGGGTACGGCGGTTTCGCCGCAGCGAGGCAAGACCTCACGCAATGACATTTGCTGTGCGAATGCCACGTGAAACAGCGAGGTATTGGAACTGATAAAGAACACATTGTCAGAGCTGCTTTGATTTCATATTCAGTAGGGGCGGGCCTTGGGACGCATAAGTCCGCTTGAGTGCTTGACGGCGATTCAAGGGTTGGCCTGAGCGCCGCGCGGCGGCAGCCGGAGCGTTGGCGATAACCGTCCGCAGCCGCGGAAAGAGAAGAAACCGGAAATCGTAAAAAGGGGTGGCATCCCGCGAGCTTATCGCAGGGAACACCGCCCCGCCGCCCGCCGCGTCCTCACACGGATGCGGCGGGCGGGCGCGTGAATCATTCCGTTTGCAAGCGCGCGGCGCTTGCAAACGCGGGAGGCCGTTGTTGACATG
>JAISYN010000048.1 GCA_031269915.1 Synergistaceae bacterium | reverse complement strand
CGAATCTCTTTTGCATCCTGCCGCCCGTTTGTCAGCAAGTGATGATACCATTTCGACTTCGGCCCATCAGTGAAGCGTTCCAAAGCTACTTCTGCCATCGCCCGAGCTATCGCATGTATTTGTTCGGAGGTCATTGTGCTTCCCAAAGTCAGAGACAAACCCAGTTCCGCTGACAATTGCCCGATTTTGGGAAATAGATACTCAATTTCACTAGTGCCGTGCCGAAAACGAATCAATCTGCCACCTATATCCATACAATCCGAGTCCACCACAATGCCATTCTCGAAGATGGCTATATTGGTTGTGCCTCCACCTATATCTAAATTCGCGATGGCTCCGCTGTTGTCGATGGAATACTGCTCTGCCCCGCTTCCTTTACCCGCAAGAATACTCTCCATCTGCGGACCTGCCGTAGCGACCACAAAATCTCCGGCATACCCGCTGATTGTGTGGAGCACACTCTCTGCATTGCTTTTTCTTGCCGTGTCGCCCGTTATAATAACTGCTCCGGTTTTCACTTCGGAGGGCTGAATTCCTGCGGCGCGATATTCATCTTTAATGATCCCCGCGATTCCATCAATGTCAAGTTCGTTATTACTCACGAGAGGTGTGAAGAATACCGGGCTTCGATAAATCACTTCCTTCCTTACGATTCGAACGTCAGGCATCCGATAGTCGCCCGCTACATTCTCAACATAGATATGACTGAAAATCACAATGACAGTCGATGTGCCTATGTCTATTCCAACGCTTAAAATTCTCTCCCGCATACCGCACTTCCTTTAAAAGAGGATAAAAAAACAGAAACTCGTTAAACAGAATGCCTTAAAGGCTTTCTTTTTAACAAGCTTCTGCGCTTGTCGGCATATACTACAGCGTATATGCTGTTTTATTTGTTATAGATATTTTATTCGCTGTGCTTCAAGGTTTTAAAATCAAACGTCACCATCGTTCCGTTTTCATCCGACTTGACATCCATCCTGCCCTTGAGTTTGTTTTTCACGATGTTCTGCACAATTTGAAATCCTAAACTGCTTGCGTCGCGTTTAGCATTAAATATAAAGCCATTGCCGTTGTCAGAAACGGTTATTTTGGAATACACAGAAACTTCTTTCACATGAATGTCAATCTTTCCATTTTTTCTCCCGACAAAAGCATATTTGAAAGAATTCTGAAGCAATTCATTGATAACAAGTGATATCGACGCGGAAATATCTGTATCAACTTCGAAATCGTCTCCACTCACTGTAATAATAATATTATACAGAGAATCTTCGATAAAAGTCAAGAAATTATGACGAATCTTGTTAATGACGTTGATTAGGCTAACCGTATCACCGCCGGTCTTCAATAAAATCTCATGCGTTGCGGATATACTGAGAATGCGATTCATACCATCTTCAAGTGCTGATTTGCCTTCTCCAGAAGTTAATCTGCGTCTTTGCATATCAAGCAGACTGTGAATCATCTGCAAATTGTTTTTGATTCTGTGATGCGCCTCCTGAATGGCCGTTGATTTCGATACCAAAGTCTCCTCTGTCTGTTTGATTTGCGTGATGTTTTTTATTATCACCAAAATGAATTCTTCCTCGTCGTGAAAATAATACTGTTTCACACGGTAATACTTGCCTCCCATTGACAACTCCTGCGAATGAAATTTATTCGCTTGATTTACCATGATTGTCCCATGCAACGATATCTGCTCGTATTGGCACCCTATAATGTCTCTGATAAAACCGAAATCCTCATAAAGCTTGCAAGCCTCACTATTCCGAAATACTACCGAACCGCCGCCACCGATAATGACTAAGGCATCGTCAATACACTCGCTGATCAAATCGAGATTGATAGATTGCGGAAAGATATTAGTTTTATCGACAATGGGACTGTTGGCTCTGCTTATCTGGCCGTCTGCGTCCAATGTCTTTTCAAGCCTATTCTCTACAATCAAAGACCCAATGGTCTTTTTTGCGTTTTTAATGGGTGTCACATTCTGCACCAAGACATTCCCATTGGTTGTCACATAGCTGACCGCTCTTACATTTTGCGTTTCCGTTCCAAGTCGAAAGGTTCTGAATACGGCAGGCTCGTCGTCGTCGCGTATAATGTAACCAATCATACTGAGTTCATAAATGGTGTCCTTGCAATTCGCTTCTGCTACGACCACAGCTTCATGAGGATCTTTGCAAGGGCAGTCGATGAAAACATCTTTATTTCCCTCGTCAGCCATTGATTGGATTTTTGATGAAAGCGAAATAATTTTATCAATATCCGATTCTGTCAAGTAAGTATGTTCTTTCAGCAAAGACCGTATTTTATCCGGCGAACTCACTTTCAAACTCCTTCAGCACAACTTCAGCGACCTTCCGCATCGATATATTGCGATTTTTGCTTATATCCCGAATAAAGTTGAAAGCGTCAGGTTCTGAAATTCCCTTTTTGTTCATCAATAAGCCTTTCGCCCGCTCGATAACCTTACGCGCTTCCAATGTTCTATTAACCTGATCGATCTCGACTCTTAGTTTCTTGAGTTCTTGACTGCGTGCTATAGCGATATTGAGGCAAGGAGCGATATCCTTTTCGCTTATCGGCTTTACGAGATAGCCGGCCACACCGACCCGATTCGCCTTATCGAGAAAAACATCTTCGCTGTAAGCGGTGACTATAATAACGGTATCTGCCAAACCTTCCTCATAAATGCATTGGGCGGCCGTCAAACCGTCCAATACAGGCATTTTGATATCCAATAAGAGAACATCTGCCCGATGTTTTTTACACTCCTCTATTGCCTCAAAACCATCAGACGCCGTTCCCACGACTTCAAAACCCTGGCTGCTGAGCATCTCGTTCAGGTTCATTATAAAAATAGGCTCATCGTCGGCTATGATTACTTTATTATTAGCCCTGCTTATGGTTCGTTTTTTAGTCGGACAAACCATTATCTTAACTCCCTTCGTAGCCTCCAAAGGAATCTTGTTAAGCGTTCTTCGTTATAATCGGCTGTCAGCCTTGCCACTGCCCCTCGCGTGGTTCCGTCCGCAGAGGCGCTGCAGTTCTCGTTCCATTTACAATAATCCATCCGATTAGAGATTTGGTGCAATAACAAAATCTTGCCATAAAAAATCAACCTGGCTCGATAAAGCCACCAACAAAAAACGCATTTGTCAATTTATAAGGGGTCCCCTCGAACGGAAGTTGTTTAGTCGGTCTTCTGGCTTTCGGCAATTTGTGCTCTTCCTACTCCCGCGCCTTCTCAACTTTGAAAATCAATGGCATATTGCGGTTTCGTACCGATCACAGCGACGGGGTCGCGCCGGACTTTCACCGGCTTCCCTAAAAAAACTAAACATTGATTACCTACAAAAGTATTAGTTTAATAATATCAAAAAATCAAATTTTGTCAACGAGGGGATCGCGTTGATCAAACCGCAACCTAAACAAGAAAATTACCTCAAGAAAATTACGCCTCAATTGCATAATTGCATATATTGAGTTAAGGTGAACTCCGTAAACCGTGTGATATTTGCGCGAAATGCTATAATTAAAAAATTAAATTAACCATAGAATTATCGGCTTGTTCGCAGTGGCCAAATGGGGGCTTGCGCAATGAAAATATCTTACAAAGTTTTTATCCTTTTCGCGGTTTTGCTCGCCCTTGCCTCGGCCTCTGCTGTTTCTTTCCAATCCGGCGGGCAAAAAACGCTGCGCGACGGATACTACACCGCTGAGATGGAGAATTATCACCACGGCTGGAAAGAATTTCTCACGATATACGTGAACAACGGCAAAATAGTCTTCGCCGAATACGACGCCAAAAACGCGAGCGGACTCATAAAGTCGTGGGACATGGACTATATGCGCCGGATGAACAAAACCGACGGCAACTACCCCAACAAATACACGCGCAAATACGCCGCGGAATTGCTCATCCACCAGACGCCTGACGGCGTGGACGCGATGTCCGGGGCTACCGAATCATTCGTTTTCTTCAAAACCCTCGCGGATGCGGCAATCAGGCAAGCCCTGGCAGGAGACAAGAAAGTAGCGTTCGTGAGAACGCCGCACATACCTCGCTGACGGCATGATAATTAAAAAAAGCGTTACGCTGCGGATCCTGATAATAACGCTCGCTTCGGCATTCACTCTCGCGGCCGTGTTAGTGGCTGTAATGACGTATTTCATGAACTCTCTCACTAACGCCATCCTGCTCGATATCCTCCAGCCCGTCGCCAAAAACGCGGCCGAAGGCGTGGAGGGCAACATACATATTATGGCGGACCGTTTCATGACCATGCGGAACGATCAGGATTTAAGCTCTATTTACACTCGGCCCTTTGCCAAACAGCTTGTACTCGACAATATGATGTCGGGCGTGGAATTTGTATGGCTTGGCATCTACGAGACAGACGGCCGCCTCGTCACCGGAAGCGAAAACTGTCCCGGCGGCATAGATGGGACAAATCTGTACTCGCTTATGAAAGAGACGAAAAATCTGGCCGTGGATGAGACCGCCATCGGCGGGAAAGAACCGGAGATAGCCATGGGCATCCCGGTGTACGACGCGTATCGAAGTGATACATCCGACTCGGACGAATCCTCCATCGTATATTATCTCGCGGGAAGTTACAAATACGACGTGCTGGCCGACGTAGTGAACAATATCAACATAGGGGCGAACGGTACGGCATTCATAATCAACGCGGCCGGGAAACTGGTGGCTCATAAGGTTCTCGACAAAGTGCGGAGCCGGGAAGATCTTTCGGCGAGCCTCGGCTACGACCCGAGTACGAGCGCCGTTATCCGCCTCATGACGGAGGGGCAGACCGGGTCCGCGCAGATAACCACGGCGGGGAAACGGGCGTTTATCGGATATTCACCCGTCAGGGGAACGCTCTGGTCGCTGGGTATACTCGCTCCGCGAAGCGACTTCATGCAGGCCATACTCGACGCCATTTTCACAGGCGTGTCCATAACCGTCGCGGCGCTGACGCTCTTTGCGCTGATAATATCGCTGCTAATGCAAAGGATGCTCAAGAAGCCGCTTGACATCATCACGGAAAACGCGCGCATGACGGCGCTGGGGCAGTTCGAAAACGAGCTGTCGGACGATATCTTCAACCGACATGACGAGATAGGCACGCTGGGTGAGGCTTTCGCCGCCATGTCAGATTCCATCAGGATGGTGATATCGGACATAGTGCGCCTTACATGGGCGGCGCGCGCGGGATATCTCGGCAAGAGAGCCGACCCGTCGCGGCATCTGGGCAGCTACCATCTAATAATATCAGGCATAAACTCGGCTCTGGACGTCGTCTGTTCACACCTCGACGTCATGCCGGACGCTCTCGCGCTGTTCGACGAATCGCGGGAGATGTCCTATCGCAACAGCGCAATGGATGACTTTCTGGAACGGCACAGCGCTTCGTTCAGCAACGGAAACCTCCTGTCGGCGATGCTGCCGGCCGAGAGCGAAGACTCTTTCCGCGGAGTGGAGGAGCTGTTCGATCGCGAAATTTCCGCACCGGACACCATGAGCGTTGATGTCTCCTTATACGGCAGGAACGATAGGGAGTACGACTACACGCTCAAACTTCGCCGGGTCGGGAACGCTGATGAAACCTCGGGGGACGGGAATGCCCCGATATGCGTCATGCTGCTTGTGAGCGACGTGAGCCAGCTCATGAAGGCAAAAAAAGAAGCGGAGGCGGCAAGTCACGCCAAGAGCAACTTTCTCGCAAACATGAGTCACGAGATACGCACCCCTATGAACGCCATCATCGGCATGACGACGATGGCGAAGGCCGCGCGCGATTCCGAAAGGAAGGATTACTGCCTGGGCAAGATAAGCGAGGCTTCGTCACATCTTCTCGGCGTGATAAACGATATCCTCGACATGTCGAAGATAGAAGCCAACAAATTCGACCTCTCATTTGCCGAATTCAATTTTGAAAAGATGATGCAGAAAGTATCAAATGTCATCAATTTTCGCGTGGAGGAAAAACGGCAGCGGTTCAACGTGCGCATCGGCGAACATATTCCGCGTCTGCTGGTTGGAGACGACCAGAGACTGTCGCAGGTCATAACGAACCTGCTGTCGAACGCCGTCAAGTTCACTCCCGAGGAGGGAGAGATACGTCTTGCCGCACACCTTCTCGCGGAAGAAAACGGCATTTGCACGATCCAGATAGATGTCGCGGACACCGGAATAGGAATATCTCCTGAGCAGCAGGAGCGGCTATTTACCTCGTTCGAACAGGCTGACAAAGGCATATCGCGCCGGTTCGGCGGCACAGGGCTCGGCCTTGCGATCTCGAAGCGCATCGTGGAGATGATGAACGGCAAGATCTGGATAGAGTCCGAATTAGGACGCGGTTCCAAATTCTCCTTCACAATTCAGGCGCTGCGCGCGGAGGACGAGACACCGCAAAACCCGTTGCGCCCCGGCGTGAACTGGGCCAATATGAAAGTGATGGCGGTCGACGACGCGCCCGAGGTCAGGGAATACCTCGACGAGATAATGCGTTCGCTTGGGATATCATGCGACATCGCTTCGAGCGGCGAGGAAGCGCTCGAAATGATGGATAGAAACGGTAATTATGACATTTATTTTGTGGATTGGAAAATGCCGGGACTCGATGGTCTCGAATTATCAAAACAGATAAAGTGGCGCGGACAGGAGAATATCATCATTATGATATCGGCCGCGGAATGGACGATTATAGAGGGAGAAGCGAGAGCATCCGGAATAAGCAAATTCCTCGGAAAACCGATTTTCCCTTCCGCGATAGCCGACTGTATAAACGAGTGTCTCAGCGCGGGCATTTTCCAAGCCGACGCTGAAGATGACCGATCCGGCGTGACGAACTTGGAGGGATACCGCATCATTCTGGCGGAAGATATCGATATCAACAGGGAAATAGCTTTGTCCCTCCTCGAACCTACATCCATCACTGTCGTATGCGCGGAAAACGGGGCCGAAGCGGTTCGTATTTTCAGCGAGTCTCCCGAAAAATACGATCTTATATTCATGGACATACAAATGCCGGAGATGGACGGTTACGAAGCGGCAAGACGCATAAGAGCCATGAACTTCGAATGGGCGCATGAGATACCGATAGTCGCGATGACGGCAAACGTATTCCGGGAGGATATAGAACGCTGCCTCGCGTCCGGAATGAACGATCACCTGGCGAAACCGATCGATCTAGGCGGAATGACGAGTAAACTGAGTAAATATTTGAAAAAAAATAATTTCAATCGTCGTCGGTGAATAATAGTCTGCCCTGCCGCTCCCGAGATTTACTTCTTTGTTCATAACAGTGGCGCGTCCGCTTCGGCTTTAAACCGAATTCTCCTCGCCGGGATGCCGATTGGTCTCGTGAACTGAAATTAAATCGTCACCGGGGGTTGGATGAGTTTATCAATCCCGTCCTCTATAATCTGAACTTCCAGCTCCAAACCCTCGATTTCGCCGGCGCGCCGCTCGATGCCTTCGAACAATTCGCTGATCGCGGGGTCGCACTGTCCGTTAAGCGTGAATATGCGCCAGTAGTACTCTCCAATTTTATTTTTCATATCCGCGATTTCGGAATAGAGCGACGTTATTTTGGAGCGCATACTTTCGAGATCCAAGTCATCAGAAACTATTTCCCGCATACTTTACCCTCCGCAGAGCCCGCAATCTTCACACAATCTCGGATTGGTCCCCGTGTCCGTCAATGGCCTCGTTCGAAAGCGCATCGGCGACGGCGTTCTCCTCCCTTGGCACCCAAACAAGATGAACGTCCATTCCGTCCATGAGTTCCCATACGCGAAACGCCAATGCCCGCAAATGCGGGAAATTTATCTTCCATTTCTTGTTGATCTGGTTTATCACAAGCTTGCTGTCGCCTCGAATCTCTATCCCGGAGACGGCTCTTTCCCTCGCTCCATCAAGCAGACACAATAAAGCGGCGTATTCGGCCTCGTTGTTCGTCTTGACGCCCAGATATTTTGCGCGCTTCCATATTATCTTACCGCCGTCCATCAGACAGGCTCCCGCCCCAGCCAACCCGGGGTTACCGCGCGACGCTCCGTCAAAATAACCTATCAATCGGCGCTCACCCCATTGATCCGATACAAGTTTATCATTTTCGAAGCAGCCGGACAATCCGCGCGGGACCTCGCCCTACAGCCCCGACGCTGCGTCATTTCCGCGATCGATGGATACGTTCCTGAAATAAATCACCGTATCCGCCGTGACCATCAGCGTATTCAGTCCGTAGGGCAGAAGCAGAAAGCCGCCAATGCCCTCCGAAACGAGTACTTTCGTCACTCCGGCACAGTACCCCGCGAGCACTATCAGGAGAAAGAAGATGCTTTTGCCTTTCGCCGTGCGGGATCTCCACGATTTGATTATCGACGCGGGCCACGCGGCCCCAAAACATAAAAGCATAACGGTTTCGAGAATTTTAGCTTTATCCATTGCCGTCACCCCGCAAAAAACTCGCGAGAGGTATATTGGCATATTCCTCTCGCTTTTATATCATCGCGCTTCAAATGCCGGTTTATCACCAGACGCCTAATATGCCGTTTCGGCCTCCGCCGGGAGTTCGTCCGCCTGACGATGTGCCTGATTTTCAGTTATGCGCAGCTTTGTGTACCGTTCTATGCCGGTTCCGGCGGGTATCAGAAGGCCTATTATGACATTTTCCTTCAGGCCCTGAAGCTCGTCGACCTCGCCTCTGACAGCGGCGGCCGATAAAATCTGCGCCGTCTGCTGGAAGGAAGCGGCCGAAAGGAAACTGTCGGTAGCCAGAGCGGCTTTTGTCACGCCGTGCACGACCGGACGGCTCTCGGGCGCCTCCCGAAGACGCCTGATAAACGATACCCGCTGCACTATGCGCTTTACCTCCGTCGGCGCCGCCTGCACTCTAACAGTAAGGCGATCCGGACGCGTCCCCACTATTTTCCCGGCCGTATCCTGATTGATTTCACTTCCCGCCCTGACGGCGACCTGACCGTCGGAAGCCATAATGTCCTCCAGCAGTATCTTGCCGAACGCCTTTTCCTTCAAAACCTGCTGGATGAGTTTCTCGTAGGACAAGATCGATCCTTCCATATCTATCGCCTCTATCTTGCCCTCGACAAGCCCGCGGACTATTCCGGCGTCCACCATGCCCGGAATGTCGCTTATGGCGTTACCCTCGTGGTCTATCGCCTGCGTCAGCGGTTTGCAGAAATAATGGTCTATCAAAATGAGGTGCATGGCGTCCTGGATACTTACGTTCTCTGTGGCTTTCCACACTTTGACTGATTTGACAAGCCCGTCCCTCATTATTTTCATCGTATCTTTCGTCAGTATGGAGTCCTTTTTCCCGACGGCCTCCCCGTCGACCACGATATCCTCCGCGAGATAGCGGCTCTCCTCCATCGAAGCGATAGCCTCCGTATCGCATACCAATATCGGCGTCTGTTTCATTTTCGCTATGGAGGAGAGATCGGGCGCAGTGAGCGTCCTGCCGGACGGAACGACGACGTCGCCGCTCTTGAAGTCCTCCATCAGCAGCATCGACTCGAGCGTGTGCCTGAACGCGGCTTCACCCACTATAACTCTCAGGCTCCCGTTTTCATCCTGTATTGTCAGCTCTGAAACCGCGCGCCCCGGAGTGAGTATGTCGAGAATGACGCTTTCGGACAGTTCCATGCCTCTGTATTTATTCGCGATATCTCCGACGCCGTTGCCGATTACATCGATCAGGACTTTTTTCCCCAGAAATTCCACAGCTTCGAGAGTGTAAGATTCGTTATCGCTCTTGATCCTCGCTACCTCGTCGTCAAAATCGTCTTTCCAGACAAGCTCCCCAGCGACGAACGCGCTGTCCCCTTCCTCCGCCACGCGGACGCGGTTTACCGGCGCGACCTTTCTGAGGATGGTCTCTATGTGCTTGTCATTGATGGAAACGCCCTGCGTTCTGTAAACTTCCTGGATGCCGTCCAGCAGATAGCGCTGCACGTCTTCGAGCCCGTCGATATCCAGAAGCTGCTGGGGATCCTTATATCCCTCCGTGAGTTCCTGGCCCTTTTTAACAGAGGCCCCAACCTGGATATCGGTTTTAAGACTCTGAGCGGCGGGTACGTTCCAGCTCAATCTCTCCTCGCCGCCGTCGTGACCGCCAACTTCCACTATTATCTTGTGTTTGCCCTCGGTCTCGCGAATCTCGACGATCACCCCGTCGCGTTCCGCCAGCATCGCCACTTTTTTCGGGCGGCGGACTTCGAACAACTGCTCTATGCGCGGCAAGCCCTGAGTGATGTCCTCTCCGGTGAACTGGCGGACGCCTCCGGTGTGGAAGGTCCTCATTGTGAGCTGAGTCCCCGGCTCGCCTATGGACTGCGCGGCAACCACTCCCACCGCCTCGCCGATGGCGATTTTCTTGCGGGTGGCGAGATCCCTTCCGTAGCACGTCCGGCAGATTCCGTGCCTCAAGCCGCATGTGAGCGGGCTTCTCACCCATACGGACTTGATCCCCAGTTTCTCGATATTTTTAGCGTCCTCGGGGGATATCTCCTCGCCCTCGCCCAGCAGAACCTCGCCGGTTTCGGGGTGGAGGACGTCGCGGAGCAGTATTCTGCCGGCAAGGCGTTCGGAAAGCGATATTATGACTTTGCTTTCAGCGGTGAGAGGGCGAACCTCTATACCCTGTTTCGTGCGGCAGTCGTCCTCCGTAATGATGATATCCTGCGCCACGTCCACCAGTCTTCGTGTGAGATAACCGGATTTGGCGGTTCTCAGCGCGGTATCGGCGAGCCCTTTCCTCGCTCCGTGAGTGGAAATGAAATATTCGAGCATGTTGAGCCCTTCGCGGAAGTTAGCCACGATCGGATAGTCTATTATCCTGCCAGACGGATCGGCCATAAGACCGCGTATACCGGCCATCTGAGCGACCTGTCCTCTCGTGCCGCGCGCCCCGGAGTCAACCATCATGCGAAGAGGGTTCGCTCTGTCCATGTGATCCATAATGCTGTCCGCTATCCTGCGGCCGGCCTCCGACCAGATGAAATCCTTCTCCCTCATGTATTCCTCATCGTCGAGCAAACCCATTTCATGCTGCTCGGAGAGATCGATCTCCTTATCGAGCGAGTAGTTGACAATCTCTTTTTTCTCCTCCGGAACGGTTATGTCGCCTATGCCGAGGCTGATGCCGCTGCGGGTCGACCATCTGTACCCCAACACCTTTATAGAATCAAGCATCGCAACCATCGCGTGCTGGCCTATTCTGTCATAAGTGTCGTCCAGAAGAGCGCTCAGGTCCTTCTTGGTTATGGAACGGTTGATAAAAAGAAGTTCCCTGGGCAGAGACTCGTTGAATACCACGCGCCCGGGCGATGTTTCGAGATAACCTCTTTCGTCCGTTTCGCCTTTGGGTAAATTCCATTCAGGATTGACCTTGATTTTTATTTTCGCGTTTATATGCACGAGCCCGTGATCGAGAGCCGATATTACATCCAACGGATCGCGGAAATAGCTTCCTTCGCCTTTTTTGCCGTCCCACATGCTGGTCAGGTAATAGATGCCCAGCAGCATGTCCTGAGTAGGCGTGACAACAGATTTACCGCTGGCTGGAGAAAGCAGGTTGTTCGACGAGAGCATCAGAATCCGGGCTTCCGTCTGCGCTTCTATGGAAAGAGGAACGTGAACAGCCATCTGATCGCCGTCGAAGTCGGCGTTGAAAGCCGTACAGACCAGAGGATGAAGGCGTATCGCCTTACCCTCTATGAGTACCGGCTCGAACGCTTGAATCCCCAGTCTGTGAAGTGTTGGAGCGCGGTTCAGCATAACAGGGTGATCTTTGATGATGCCCTCCAGGATGGCCCACACCTCGTCACGCCCCCGCTCAATGAAGCGGCGCGCGCTCTTGACATTTGGAGCCATGGTATTTTCCACCAGCTTGTTCATTACGAACGGCTTAAAAAGCTCAAGGGCCATCTGTTTAGGAAGACCGCACTGGTATATTTTCAAATTCGGCCCGATTACTATGACGGACCTCCCCGAGTAATCGACGCGTTTCCCAAGCAGATTCTGGCGGAAGCGGCCCTTTTTACCGCGAAGAAGGTCGGTGAGGCTCTTTAGCGGTCTGTTGCCAGCGCCGAGCACGGCTTTGCCGCGGCGCCCGTTGTCTATAAGGGCATCCACGGATTCCTGAAGCATACGCTTTTCATTGCGTATTATGATATCTGGAGCCTTCAGTTCCTGCAGTTTCTTAAGCCTGTTATTTCTGTTGATGACGCGCCTGTAAAGGTCATTGAGATCGCTGGTCGCGAACCTGCCTCCGTCGAGCTGAACCATAGGCCGCAAATCGGGCGGTATCACCGGCAGAACGGAAAGCACCATCCACTCGGGCCGGCTCAGGCTCTTGCGAAAATCTTCGGCTATCTGGAGACGCTTTACGAGTTTGCGTTTTTTCTGCCCAGTGCTCTCGGCTATCTCCTCGCGGAGCGTGCTTACCAAGTCCGAAAGATCGACCTTTTGCAGAAGCGAGTAAACGCCCTCCGCTCCTATAGCGCCGCAGAAGCTTTTATCGTATGCCGCGCAAAGGCGTTCCTCGCGCTCCAATATTATGTCGGCGCGCTTGAAAGGGGAATCTCCCCCGTCTATGACTATCGAACACGGATCTTCCACGGTCTCGGTCTCAGGCTGAACGGTAAACCTGTTTTTGTATTTCTGGTTATAAAGCCAATATTCGCTCTCGGAGACGACGTCGCCTTTCCCGAAAGGAAGATGTATCACCGACGTCACGAGGAAGGCAGGGTGATTCTGCATGTTCACCCGCGCGAATTCCGATCCGGGAAGCAATTCTCTCATTCTTTCGAGCTGATTCTCTGGAAATACGTCGCCCAGATCGTCCTTGACCTCGCGAATGACGCGGAACGCCGGTTCAACCTGAAAGAGTTCCTCGCCGAAGTCGTCTCTGAGGCGTTTTACCTTCTCGGCGCTGATGACGTCGCCGGTTTCTATGGGAATATCGTCGACCTTGACTATTCGGTATGCTTCTTCGGCCTTGAATTTGGGGTCATAGTGCCTGTGAATTCGTTCCTCAAGAGCTGTTACGAGGTCGCCTCGCCTCACCAAATCAGTGCGTTTGCCATCCGCCACGACTTTATACCTCTGCTGATTTTTTCTGGTGGGAGCGAAGTAGACGACCTTCTCCAGATCTTTGGTTGAAGTTCCCAAAAGCAGGCTGAGGCGGCTGGGTATACCGCGCAGATACCAGATATGCACGACCGGCGCCGCAAGTTCGATATGCCCCATGCGTTCACGGCGGACTCTGTTGTCCGTAACTTCCACGCCGCATCGGTCGCAGACGACTCCTCTGAATTTGGGGCCGCTGCGCTTGTATTTTCCGCACGCGCACTCGAAACTGCGGGTAGGACCAAAAATCCTCTCGCAGAACAAACCGTCCTTTTCGGGGCGCAGCGTCCTGTAGTTTATAGTTTCGGGTTTCTTGACCTCCCCGCTTGACAGCTCTCTTACCCTTTCGGGGGAAGAAAGTTTCATTCTAACGCCGGAGATATGACGATGTTCGCCCATTACGCATCATCTCCTTCATCATTTTCAAAATTCCCGCCGTCCCCTTCGGAAAACAGACTTTCGGAAGTGAAAAGATCGTCACCTTTGTCATGCGGCGGAATGGAATCGAAACTGCTTGGACCGAGAATGCCGCGTTTCGCGGAACTCGCGAATATATCCGGCTTGCTGCCGGCGTCGAACAGGCTGCCCTCGGGCTCTCCCTCGCGCTCCACCGAGGCGTCGGGCCGCAGCGAAGCCATACGGCCTCCCGAGGCATCCTCATCGTTCATGACAAGTTCCCCAAAAGCGCCGTCGCTGTATTTTATTTCAACATCGAGCCCCAACCCGTGAAGCTCTTTTATCAGGACGCGGAAACTCTCGGGCACGCCGGGCTTTATGAGATTCTGCCCCTTCACTATACGCTCATACGTCCTGAGCCTGCCGTGGATGTCGTCGGACTTGACCGTGAGCATTTCCTGCAACATGTGCGCGGCGCCGTAACCTTCGAGCGCCCAGACTTCCATCTCGCCGAAACGCTGTCCTCCGAACTGTGTCTTGCCTCCGAGAGGCTGCTGCGTTATGAGGCTGTATGGTCCTATCGAACGCGCGTGAATCTTGTCGTCGACGAGGTGTATCAGTTTCAGCATATACATTATGCCCACCGTTACCTTGCCGTCCATCGGCACGCCGGTTCTGCCGTCGTAGAGCGTTACTTTGCAATCATTCGTAAGTTCGGGATATTTGTTCTCACGGATGGTATCGAGATGACCCAGTATCTCTCCCTCATGCGCCGATTTGAATACCGGAGTGGAGACTTTCCAGCCGTTGTGATACGCCACGAAGCCTGTTATCGTCTCAAGGACCTGCCCCAGATTCATTCTCGAAGGAACGCCCAGCGGGTTCAAGACGACGTCGACCGGAGTGCCGTCAGAGAGGTAAGGCATATCCTCCTCAGGCAGTATCCGGCTTACGACGCCCTTATTGCCGTGACGTCCGGCCATTTTGTCGCCCTCGGTAATCTTGCGGAACTGGGCTATGTATACCTTTATGACCTCGTTCACTCCCGCGCTCATATCCTCGCTGTTTTCGGCGCGGGTCAGGCGTTTGACGGTCACGACCTTGCCTCCCTCTCCGTGCGGGACTCTGAGGCTCGTATCGCGAACCTCCCGGGCTTTTTCACCAAAGATCGCGCGCAGCAATTTTTCCTCGGGAGTCTGATCGGATTCGCCCTTGGGGGTAACTTTACCTACAAGGATATCGCCGGCGTTCGCCTCCGCGCCGACACGAATGATGCCGTCGTCGTCGAGGTTTCTGAGCGCATCCTCGCCGACGTTGGGAATATCCCGCGTTATCTCCTCGGGGCCGAGTTTCGTATCACGGGCTTCGACCTCATATTCCTCGATATGTATCGACGTATAGAAATCTTCTTTGACCAGCCTCTGATTGAGAAGGATCGCGTCCTCGAAGTTATAGCCCTCCCAGGAGACGAAAGCGACGAGAACGTTTCTGCCAAGAGCCAGTTCCCCGCCCTCGCAGGACTGACCGTCGGCTATTATCTGCCCGGCGTACACTTTGTCGCCGCAGTTCACTATCGGCTTCTGGTGAATGATCGTCCCCTGATTCGATCTGCGGAATTTTATCAGATTATAGACGTCCTGATGTTTGCCGCCCGTATTTATGACTATTTTGTCCGCGTCGAGATATGAGACCGCGCCGGCCTTTTCGGCCACCATGCATGAACCGGAATCCCGCGCTATCCGGTGTTCCACTCCGGTGCCGACAAGAGGGGCCTCGGCCTGAACCAGAGGTACAGCCTGTCTTTGCATGTTCGAGCCCATCAGCGCTCTGTTGGCGTCGTCGTGCTCCAGGAAAGGTATGAGAGCAGTTGAGACCGAGACGATCTGTTTCGGCGACACATCCAGATATTGAACCTCTAAAGGGGAGACCTCTCTGATATCGCTCTTGTGACGCACATAAATATTATGTCCTCTGGGGTACTCCGTCTTGTAGTCATTTTTTGCCAAGGCTTCCTCGGAGGTTATCTTATCTATGCTCCTTATCTCGTTTTTGTTCTCGACGGCGCGGCCCAAAAGCGAACCGTTCGGAGTCATGAGGGTGTCCGCCCTTCCGACGTTGCAGGCATCCTCCTCATCCGCCGAGAGATACGTCACATCGTCCGTCACTTTGCCATTTTTGACGCAGCGCACCGGGCGAACCAGAAAACCGTATTCGTTTATCCGCGCGTAAGTGGCGAGAGACGTCACGAGCCCGATATTGGGGCCTTCCGGCGTTTCTATCGGACAGACTCTGCCGTAGTGAGTATAGTGGACGTCGCGGGCCTCAAATCCGGCCCGTTCACGCGACAGCCCTCCGGGGCCGAGAGCCGATAATCTGCGCCTGTGCGTCAGTTCGGCAAGCGGGTTCGTCTGATCCATAAACTGTGAGAGCTGGCCGGAACCGAAAAATTCGCGCAAGACCGCCGAGACCGGGCGAACGTTGATCAGATCCTTCGCCATAGATGTGGCGAGGTCGGGAATAGTCGTCATTCTCTCTTTGGCGATGCGTTCCATGCGAAGCAGGCCCACTCGAACCTGATTCTGGAGCAGTTCCCCGACGGCGCGAACACGCCGGTTGCCGAGATGGTCGATATCGTCCTCGCCCTCGTATGTTTCGTCGTTTTTAAGCCTCAACAATTCGAGAGATATGGCTACGATATCGGCGCTTGTCAGCAGGCGCTCGTCCGGGGATATTTCTATGCCCAGTCTGCGATTGACCTTGTAGCGCCCGACCCGGCCGAGGCTGTAGCGCCTCGTATCGGTGAAAATACTGTGTATATACTCTCTCGCGTTTTCCATCCTCGCCGGCTCGTTCGGCCTGAGACGGCGGAACAACTCCATGATGGCGTCGTCGGTGTTGGCTACGCCGTCTTTTTCGATGGTCGCGGCTATCACGGGGTCGACATCCCATACCCATATTTTGGTGTGAGCTTGATTCCACAGTATTTCCAGATGTTCCTTGGAAACGCGTTCGTTCTTTTTAATGAGGACAGATCCGTCCGGAGCGGTTATCGTCCTTGACAGCAGCATGCCTTTCACGTCGTCCTCGGATATATCCAATTCCTTTTCCTTAGCGTCGAACAGTTTCAGAATTTCCTCGTCCGAGCTGACCCCGAAGGCTTTCAACAGCATGGTAACCGGTATCTTCTTCCTGCTGTCGACCTTCACCGAAATAGGCTCCACTTTGAACGGCGGTTCGCTCTTCGGAAGCTCGAACTCCATCCACGCGCCCCGATCCGGTATCACCTTCGCCGAAAAGACCTCCTGCCCCGGCGTCCGATCGGCGTTGAAATAAACGCCCGCGGAGCGCGCGAGCTGGTTCACCACTACGCGCTCGGTGCCGTTGATTATAAAAGTACCGCGCGAAGTCATTATGGGGAAATCCCCGAGGTATATCTCCTCTTCTTTTATCTCCCCGCTCTTGACGTTGCGAAGCCTTATCGTGGCGCGTATGGGACGGGACCACGTCAGATCGCGGCTTCTCGCCTCTTCGAGATTTGTGGTCTCCTGCTCGACTCTGTAACTCACAAATTCAAGCGCAAACGATCCGTCATAGCTCATTATAGGGAATATCTCCCCAAAAAGTTCCTGCAATCCTTGTTTTTCCCGCATCATCGGGTTTGTGTCTTTCTGGAAGAACCAATCGTGCGAGTTCTTTTGAACTTCAACCAAATCAGGAAGAGGCAGCAAATCCTTTTCCGTTCCGAAAATTATACGTTCCTGCGTTCTCTCCGAAGGAGCTGTTACCAGCATTGGGAGAAGACCTCCCTTTTGAGGAATTTTCGATAATGCAACATGCACAGCTGAATACAATACCAAAAATACCTGTGCTTGTCAAACGGCTAAAAGCGCAGCGCAAAACAGGCAAAGTTCACAACGATTCAGAATTATCAATACTCGAGGATTTTGATCGAGGCCGGCCTTTCAATAAATCGGTCTTCTGAAATATCGTTAAGCCGTCTCCTGTTTTTCGAAAGCGTCTTCGCCCATCGAGTCGCTGGTGAGTTCGTTCGCGATAAACTGAAACGTCTCGCGCAATTCAATGAACGCCTCCGCTATGTCGGGATCGAAATGGCTCCCGGCTTTCGACAGTATGAAAGACATCGCGTCGTCGCTCGACATGGGACCTTTGTAAACGCGAGGGCTTATCATCGCATCGTATACATCGGCTATAGCCATCAGCCGCCCAGGAATCGGTATGTCGTCTCCTTTGATTCCTCTCGGATAGCCGGTGCCGTCCCATTTTTCGTGGTGAGTCCAGGCTATTTCGTCCGCCAGTTTGAGAAAAGCATTGCCCGGAAGACGCCTTACCAACCTGCTGAGTATATCGTGGCCATAGATGGTATGTTTTTTTATCTCGTCGAACTCTTCAGGCGTGAGACGTCCGGGTTTCAGCAGAATATGATCGGGAACGCCCACCTTGCCTATATCGTGGAGCGTCGCCGCCGTTCCGAGATCGTCCGGATCGAGCATGATCAGATAATCTCTGAATCTCGGGTGCGATTCGAGGCGAACGGCCAGAATCTGCACGTAAAACCTGGTTCGCATGACGTGATCGCCTGTCTCGTGATCCCTGGTCTCGGCAAGGCTTGCCATCGCCTCTATTATCACGCTCTGCGTTACGGAAAGTTCCTTAGTGCGTTCCCTGACTTTCATTTCGAGAACCTCGTTTTGCTGTTTCAGGGCTTTTTGCGCGTTGAGCAATGATAAATGAACGTCCAGCCTCGCCTGAACCTCCAATATGGCAAACGGTTTCACCATGTAATCCACCGCGCCCAGTTCAAAGCCCTTCGCCTTGTCGTTTATATCGGTCATGGCAGTCAGGAATATGACCGGAATGTCCTCCGTAGAAGGGTCAGATTTCAATTTCATGCATACGTCATAGCCGCTCATACCGGGCATGACAACATCGAGCAGTATTATATCCGGAGGGGTTTTTTTCACCTGCGCGAGAGCCGATTCTCCGTCAAGCGCTGTGTAAAGGCTGTAACGATCCTCCAGAGCGTCTACAAGTATATCTATATTCAGATCGGTGTCGTCGACGATTAAAACCTTGCTTTTCGCTCTCATATTTTTTCACTCCGCGATTCAGACATCCTGTTTACTCTCAACCATTCAAACATACACACCGACAGTGCCACGGCGGCGTTGAGGCTTTCCGCCGCGCAGTCCGTCATCGGTATACGGAGCAATTCGTCACATACCGAACGCGTCCTCCTCGACAGGCCATTACCCTCTCCGCCTATGATAAACATGCTCCGCGCGGGCAGGGGGGAGTCGTATATCGAACACGCGGCGGCCTCGAAGAGCCCTATCGTCCAAAGCCCCGCCGTCTGAGCGTCCCGAACCGCGTTCGCCACATTGGCGACCGACGCGAGCGGCAATCGCAGGGAAGCCCCGGCGCTGGTCTTGGCCACTGTCCCTGCCGGAAGCGCGCCCCGCCTCAGCGGCATGGCGGCGAAAATCGCTCCGGCGGCCTCGGCGCTCCTTATCATAGCCCCCATATTCCTGGGGTCCTCAACGTGATCCATAACAACCGCCATCGCGGGAGCCGGAGTTTCGGGCAGAAGCCCGAGCGCGTCGGAAAAACCCAGCAGAGGAGCCGGGGAGACGCTCGCCACGACGCCCTGGTGGTTTTCGCCTTCCGACATTGCGTCCAAAACTTTGCGATCCACAGCTGTAAACGGAATTTGCGCGGCTCTGCACAGTTTCGTTATAATCGCGGAAGACGCGCCCCGCGTGTCTTTCGATATAAGAACTTTCATACACCGGGCCGGGACATTCTTCAATAAGCATATTACAGGATTTTTCCCCCAGCAATAACCCTCGGCCGATATTGTCACATCGTCCGTCCTGACGGCGCCTGTCATTTTCTCTTTTTTACCGATGCCAGCTCGCCCATGTATTCCCTCAGATACGAGCCCGTATATCCGTCCCTGCACTTTGCCACCTGTTCCGGAGTTCCGCATGTCACAACTCTGCCTCCGCGCGCCCCTCCCTCGGGGCCAAGATCTATGAGGTAATCGGACGAGATCAGGACATCCATATTATGCTCTATCAGCAACACCGAATTTCCCTGATCCACCAGCTTATGAAGGAGCAAAAGAAGCTGCCTCACATCCGTATAATGCAACCCGGTCGTCGGCTCGTCGAGCAGATAAAGCACGCTGCCTCTGAATCGCTTGCCCAATTCCGTCGCGAGTTTCACTCGCTGCGCCTCTCCGCCGGAGAGCGTCGTTGCCGGCTGCCCCAACTTGATATAGCCGAGCCCGGCTTCTTTTATGGCGGCAAGGCGCGAGGCTATGCGAGGTATGCCGTGAAAATGCTCCTGCGCCTCGTTCACCGTGAGATTCAGGACGTCCGCGATGGAAAGTCCCTTGTACACAACCTCCAGCGTTTCTCTATTATACCTCTTGCCGCGGCAAATATCGCAATTGACGTACACATCGGGAAGGAAAAGCATCGAAACCCTCGTGACGCCGTCACCCGAACAGGCTTCACAGCGTCCGCCCTTCACGTTGAAACTGAAACGCCCCGGATTGTACCCGCGAATTTTCGATTCAGGGAGGGACGCGAAAAATTCACGGATCGGAGTGAACGCCCCTGTATACGTCGCCGGGTTGGAGCGAGGCGTACGTCCTATCGGACTCTGATCGACAAGGACGACGTTACGCAGCCCTTCCGCGCCCGACATCGCGCGAAATTTACCCGGCCGGTCGCGATATTCATCATCGAGTTACATTCGAAGCCCCTTGTAAAGTATTTCGTAGAGAAACGTGCTCTTTCCGGAACCCGAAAGGCCGCACATGGATGCCAGCACGCCCTTCGGCACAGAAATATCCGCGTTTTTGAGGTTATTTTCCCCGCAGCCCGAAACTTTTATCCAGCCGTTCGGTTTTC
>JAISYN010000336.1 GCA_031269915.1 Synergistaceae bacterium | reverse complement strand
TATTTCGTTCGTTCTGTCGTGCCGAAGCAAGGCATGGTAACGGCGGCTACATCCGACGGCGGTCTGCCGAGCTTCCTCATGGCCCGCTCGGTCACGAGAAGCGCCAGACTGCTGTCCAGACCGCCGGAGACGCCTATAACCGCCGTTCTGGCGCTGGTGTGGAGAAGGCGTTTTTCCAATCCCGCGACCTGCATCTCGATGATCGCTTCGCACCTCTCGTTTCTTTCCCGTTCGTCTCTCGGCACGAACGGGTGTGGGTCGATATATCTGCGCAGATTGGACGGCGCGGCGCCGTGCGAAAATTTTACTATCTCATACCCGGAACGGCTGGAATGCCACGTGCTCATTCTCCTTCTGTCATAGGCTAGAGCGCGCAGATCTATATCGGCCACAGACCAGCCGTCCCCGAACGGAAGCGATTCCGACAACACCGCGCCGTTTTCGCATATCAGGTTGTGGCCTGCGAAGACCATGTCGGTGCTGCTCTCCCCGCGGCCGGCGCTAGCGTAGAGATATGCGCACACCAGCCGGCCCGACTGACTCGATGCAAGCATTTTCCTGTACGAAGCCTTACCGATAACTTCGTCGCTGGCGGAAAGGTTCACTATCACGGTGGCTCCGGCCATTGCGTGTGATGCGCTGGGCGGCGACGGTATCCAGAGATCCTCGCAAATCTCCGCGGCGACACAAAAATCGGCGTCGTCTTCATATTTAAATAGTACGCGCGTGCCAAACGGCACGTCGCAGTTGTCGAAACGCGCCGTCGATATGGCGGGCGGCGCGGGTGAAAAGTGCCTTGCCTCGTAGAATTCACCGTAATTTGGTATGTAAGATTTGGGAACGAAGCCGAGAACTTTCCCGCCGCACAAAACCGCGGCGGCGTTGTAGAGTTTGGCGTCAAAGAGGAAAGGGAGGCCGACGACGGCGACGAGAGGAAATCTCGCGCTCTCGCGCGCCAGACGCGACAGTGCCGCGAGCGCTTCTCTCAGCAGCGTATCCTGCAAAAACAGATCGCCGCACGTATAACCGGTTATACAAAGCTCCGGGAAACATATCAGTCTCACTTCGTCGTCCGATGCTTTTTCCATCAGCCCGGCTATCTGTTTTGAATTGAAATCGCAGTCCGCGACCCTGACCTGCGGCGTGGCCGCGGCCACGCGGATATATCCGTCAAAAGAATTTTTCACCCACGCGGCGCTCCTTTCATGGTGCACACGCTTCAGTATAGCATAATCGCCGCTCGCGCTTGCTTTGGTAAATCCTTTTCCGTATGAACCATTGCCCTTTTATTCGGTAAAATGTTTTATATGATAGAATATTTATGTTTGACGCGTGAGCGGGAAGTCCGAAAGGGGTTGTAATGTTTGAAATCGGAGATACTCTCCCAGGAAAAAAATGTTGTGGTTATAAAAGCCGAATACGAATCCGGTGAAGTTGACGCGGCGGTTCATAAGACTGTGAGGCAGATGTCGAACAAGGCGAATATAAAAGGTTTTCGCAAGGGGCATGTCCCCAGAAAAACCCTTGAATTGATGTTAGGGAAAAATTCCATATACAGGGAAACGCTTGAAAAACTTGCCGGCGAAGCGCTCGAAAACGTGGTCTCCGAATACGATCTGAATCTCGTGGTCGATCCGAAACTCAAGTTGGGAGAACTGAACGAGGGAAATTCCCTCGCAATAGAATTCACGTTTGAAGTCCGCCCTGAAGTAAACCTTCCCGACATTTCGGCTCTTTCGGCAGAAAAAACCGTATACTCGGTGAGCGATGATGAAGTGGATGAGGGATTGCGTCAGATACTTGAATCGAATGCCCGTCTGGAACCTCTCGAAGACGATCGCGAGGCCGAAAAGGACGATATCGTGGATACTCTGTATTCCTCATATCGGGTTCAGGATGACGGACATCTGAAAAGCCTGGAAAAGGACAAGAAGAGCACGCTTTATCTGTCGACGCTCAGGCAGGATATCGCTGAAGCGATAATAGGACACAGGCCTGCCGAAAAATTGTCCTTCGATATAAGGCTGGAGGACGATTACCCGGATCGGAGAATGGCCGGGACTGCCGTCCGATACGAGCTTGAAATACTCAATTTTATGAAACGGGTCGTGCCGGAGGCCGACGACGCGACGATAGCGGAGATATCGCAAGGCAAATATCAGTCTGTCGAAGAGATCAGAACCGACATCAGAAAACAGCTTGAGGAAAGCGCGTCCGCGCGCAGCGAGGCAAGTTTGCAGGAGTCGGCAATTAAAGCGCTCGCAGAAGCCGCTGAAATAGATGTGCCCGAGACCATGATAGACAGGCAATATCTCGCGATGCGCCGCGAACATGACAATCAGCTTCAACGCAGCTTGAAACAGTCTCTGGACGATTATCTGACCGACAACAATTTAAGCGTCGAGAAATTTGACGGTAGCATCAGAAAACACGCTGAGGAGACCGTCAGAAACACGCTCGCGCTGGATGCCCTTGCGGAAAGAGACGAGATATCTTTCACCAATGACGACGTGAACGAAGAGATAATCCGAATGGCTAACAGTATGAGAATGAACCCGCAGGAGCTGGCCGACACGCTCAGCGCTAATCGGAAGGAATTTGCGAACCTAACCGCGCGGGTCAGGACAAGAAACACGGTAAAACATCTGGCGGCGCTCGTGAAAGTGACGGAGACGGCGGTTGAGCATCATCACGGCGATGAACACGAACACCGCGATGAGAACGAAGAGCGCGCGGAAGCGCTGACTCAAAACGAGGTGCAGTGACATGACCGAAGAAATTACGCGGACCGCGTCGTACTTGGTCCCGATAGTGATCGAACAGACCGGTCGGGGCGAGCGGTCGTACGACATATACAGCAGGCTTTTGAAGGATAGGATAATATTCATCGGCTCCGAAATAGAGGACGGAATGGCTAACCTCGTAATCGCCCAACTGCTCTTTCTTGAGAGCGAAGACCCGGACAAGGACGTGTTTCTTTATATCAACAGCCCGGGCGGGGCTGTCACGTCGGGACTCGCGATTTACGATACGATGCAGTATATAAAGTGCCCGGTCTCCACAATGTGCACAGGGCTTGCCGCGAGCATGGGCGCCGTATTGCTAGCGGGAGGGGACAAGGGCAAGCGCATTGTGCTGCCGAACGCCCGCATATTGATACATCAGCCCTCCGGCGGTTCCAGAGGACAGGCGGCAGACATCAAAATACAGGCCGACGAGATATTGAAGACTAGACGCATTCTGAATGATATACTGGCGCGCCATACCGGTCAGCCGATTGACAAAATCGAGCGCGATACGGATCGCGATTTCTACATGTCCGCCGATGAAGCGGTGGAGTACGGTATTGTCGACAAGGTCATTCAGAAAAGATAGTTCCGCGCCCCGAGGAGGGAGGATATCAGATGTTTCCATACGACAATAACGGAGATGGGCGAAAAAGGAAGGTGCGCTGTTCTTTCTGCGGCAAGAGCCAGGAGGAAGTTCCGAAGCTCATAGCCGGTTCGAGCGCTTATATATGTACCGATTGCGTCCAGCTCTGCAATATGATCATACGCGACGAGCTGGAGTCTCCGCGTCCTTCCGCGGAGACGCTTCCGTCCGCGAGAGAAAAGATTCCTAAGCCTCATGAGATAAAGGATTATCTGGACAAATATGTGGTTGGACAGACGAGAGCTAAAAAGGTTCTTTCCGTCGCCGTATATAGTCATTACCAGCGCATACGCTCCCTTTCCGCGCCCGCCAACAAAGACGACGTTGAGCTTCCCAAGAGCAATGTACTGCTCCTGGGCCCCACGGGCTGCGGTAAGACGCTGCTGGCCCAGAGCCTGGCGAACTTTCTGCACGTTCCGTTCGCTATGGCCGACGCGACGACTCTGACGGAAGCCGGATACGTCGGGGAGGATGTGGAGAACATACTGGTGCGTCTTCTCCAGGCGGCCGAATATGACGTTAAGGCGGCCGAACATGGAATAATATATGTGGATGAGATAGACAAAATATCCCGTAAATCCGAATCGCAATCAATTACGAGGGACGTGTCCGGCGAGGGTGTTCAGCAGGCTCTTCTGCGTATACTCGAAGGCACTGTTTCCAATGTGCCTCCCAAAGGCGGGCGCAAACACCCCAATCAGGATTTCGTCCAGATAGACACGAAAAACATACTCTTTATATGCGGAGGGGCGTTTGACGGTCTCGACAGTATAATAGCGCGCAGAGTCAACAAAAAAACCATAGGTTTCGGAGGGGAACTGGTGAGTAATTCGGCGTCCGAGGACAGGGACGTTCTGAAAGAAATACAGCCTACCGATCTCACGTCCTACGGTTTCATACCCGAGTTCGTCGGGCGGCTTCCGGTGCTGGTGCCCATGGATTCGCTCGATCACGATACGCTCGTGCGGATACTATGCGAACCCAAGAACGCCCTTACGAAGCAATACAAAAGAATTTTCTCCCTGGAGGGCGTGGAACTCTCTTTCACGGATGAAGCCCTCGACGCGATAGCGAAACTCACCATGGCTCAGAAGACCGGCGCGCGCGGGTTGCGCAGCGTGCTCGAGTCGACGATGGTGGATATGATGTTCGATTTGCCGGCAAGAAGTTCCAAAATCAGCAGAATATCCATAACCGAGGATTTCATCAACGGAATGGGAGAACCGGATTTAACGGAGCGCACGTCGAGGGAGGTCGCTTAATGCCGATAGTCCCCGTGCTTCCAGTGAGGGATATTGTCGTCTTTCCAGGAGTCATAGCGCCTCTTTTCGTTGGCCGTCCCCATTCGCTCAAGAGCGTCGAGGAGGCTTCCGTAAGCGACAAAAACCTGCTGGTAGTGGCGCAATCCGATAATTCGTCCGAGGATCCGGGCCCCGACGACTTGTATTCCGTAGGCACCATGTGTCACGTCATACAGATGGTGAGGCTTCCTGATGGCGCCACAAAGATCCTGATAGAGGGGCACGTCAGAGCGCGAGTGAACGAATATGTCGACGCGGGAGATTATCTCGCGGCCGACGCCGTCCCGATGAATTACGAGGGCAATTTCTCCGTGCGCGCGGAACCGCTGAGAAGGGCCGTGCTCGAACAGTTCGAGCGTTATGTGAACCTGCACCCGAAGCTGCCTATAGAGATAGCTCATTCGCTCGCGGGCGTGGAGGATCCGTTTCTTTTTGCCGATGTGATAGCGTCGCATATACAGGTGAAACTCTCCGAACGGCAGGAACTGCTCGAACTTCTGAATCCTGAGGAGCGGATGGATTGTCTGCTGCGCCTGCTCGTTCGGGAGACCGAATTGCTGGAGATGGAACACTCCATTCACGATAAGGTGCGGCGCGAAATAGAGCGAAACAACAAAGAATACTACCTGAGAGAACAGCTCAAAGCGATACAGGCGGAATTGGGACAGCCCGACGTCACTCCCGAACACGAAGAACTCATGGACAAGATAAAAAAAGCGAAAATGCCCAAAGACGTCGAGAAAAAAGCCGTAGCCGAGCTGGACAGACTGTCGAAAATGCCTTCCATGTCGGCCGAGGCAACCGTATCGCGTACTTATATAGAGTGGCTTTCGGGTATGCCGTGGAGAAAAAGGACGCAGGACAGGCTTGACCTCGGGATTGCGCGTTCCGTCCTGGACGAGGATCACTACGGTCTTGACGAGGTCAAGGAGTATATCCTGGAGTTTCTGGCCGTACAGCGCCTGAAGGGGAAGGAAACCCACCGGGGCAAGGTGCTCTGTTTTGTCGGCCCCCCCGGAGTGGGGAAAACTTCGCTTGGTAAGTCAATAGCGCGCGCTCTGAACAGGAAATTCGTCAATTTTTCGCTCGGGGGTATGCGGGATGAGGCCGAGATACGCGGGCACCGCAGAACCTATATAGGTTCGCTTCCCGGGAGAATAATTCAGAAGATAAATCAAGCCGGAGTCAAAAATCCGGTCATGCTGATGGACGAGATAGATAAGATCGGAATGGACTTCAGGGGCGACCCGTCATCCGCGTTGCTCGAAGTGCTCGATCCTGAACAGAACCGCGATTTTACCGACCATTTTCTGGAGGTTTCGTTCGACTTGAGCCAGGTTTTATTCATAACGACCGCCAATGTCGCGCATACAATTCCGCGTCCGCTTCTCGACAGAATGGAGACCATATCAATACCGGGATATGTGGCCGAGGAAAAGCTCCATATAGCGGAGCGCCATCTATGGCCGAAAATTTTAAAAGAGAACGGGCTCACAAAGTTCAACGTGAAAATGTCGGATAAGGTACTCGGCAGAATAATATCCGAATATACCCGCGAGGCCGGAGTGCGTGGGCTCGACAGGCAATTGTCCCGCATAGCGAGAAAACTCGCGGCCAAAATAGTGAACGATCATGAGAACGGTAAAAAACGCACAGTGAGCGTCACCATATCGGCCGCGTCAGTCAAGCGATACCTCGGCGCGCCCAAACTGCACGAGGCGAGACTGCCGAGGAAAGACTCGGTGGGGGCCGCTATGGGGCTTGCCTGGACCGAATCCGGCGGCGACGTGCTGGTAATCGAAACAGCGGTGATGCAAGGCACGGGCAAGGTAATTTTCACCGGTAACCTGGGCGATATCATGCAGGAGTCCGCGCAGGCCGCGCTCGGCTACCTCCGTTCGTGCGCTTCCAAATATAGCCTGGGCAGTATCAAGTGGGACAAGACCGATATACACGTGCATGTCCCGGAAGGCGCCATTCCGAAGGACGGTCCCTCGGCCGGCGTCACGCTCGCTCTTTCCATGCTGTCCGCCCTCTCGGAGCGCGCGATAAATTCGCGCATAGCCATGACCGGCGAAATAACGCTGCGCGGCACCGTCCTTCCCATCGGAGGAGTGCGCGAAAAGGTGCTCGCCGCAAAACGCAACGGCATAACCTCTGTGATATTGCCCGGGGAAAACAGCGTGGACGTGGATGAACTCGCCCAGTGGGCAAAGGATGGAATGACCTTCAATTTCGTCTCCAACGTCGACGAAGTGTTCAATATGGCTCTCGGAAAGACCGGGGCGCGTTGACCCACTGGAACTCCGAGACTCTTTGCACAGCATGGAACGCCTCTCAGTTCCCGAAGACGGGGATGCCGGAGGTTGTTTTTTTGGGGCGTTCGAACGTCGGCAAATCCACGTTGATAAATGCGCTGCTGAACAGATTGAACAACAAGGTGGCATTTGTGAGTTCCAAGCCGGGCAAAACGAGGAGCGCGAATTTTTATAAAATTTACGTTCACGGCGCGGATTCCGCTGAAACGAATTTTTGCCTGGTGGACATGCCGGGGTACGGATATGCGGCAAGGAGCAGGGATGAGCGCGAGGGGTGGTGGAAGCTGGCTAACAGTTATTTTTCGGGAACTCGGGACACGGTCTTCGCGCTTCACCTCATAGATTTCAGGCATGGCCCGATAAGCGGGGATGCCGAGCTTACTGATTGGCTCGACGGACTGGATATGCCGAGGCAGATCGTCTTTACGAAAGGTGACAAGGTTCCGAGGGGCAGATCGAAAATTTTTTACGGGCAATATGTAAACGGCGGGCTCGTCTCCATATTGCCGCCGATAGTTACCAGCGGTAAAAACGACGATTCCGCTGAATCTGTGCGCGAGGCGATTCTGCGGATAATTCGTGAACTTAATAACGCGTGATCCGTCGTTACAGGGAGGCATGGATTGATGGAAACTTCTCAAATGGGCGAGGGCGGTCTGCCGAAAAGCTACGAACCGGGCCCGATAGAGGACAAGTGGTACGCGAAATGGATTGAGGACGGAATTTTCAAAGCCGCCCCGGAATCGCGCAAACCCTCTTTCAGCATAGTGATTCCACCGCCCAACGTCACCGGCTCGCTTCATTTGGGGCACGCTCTGGACAACACTTTGCAGGATATACTCTGCCGGGCTAAAAGAATGCAGGGTTACGAGGTATTGTGGATGCCCGGTACCGACCACGCAGGTATAGCTACCCAGAACGTGGTGGAGCGCTCTCTCTCCGCGCAGGGCATAAACCGTCATGAACTTGGGCGGGAGGAATTCGTCAAACGCGTTTGGGAGTGGAAAGAGGAATACGGTTCCAGGATAATCGGCCAGCTTAAAAAATTGGGCGCGTCGTGCGACTGGGATCGCGAGCGTTTCACTATGGACGAAGGCCTGTCCCGCGCGGTGAGGAAAGTTTTCGCGGAACTCTACGCTAGAGACCTCATATATCGGGGGAAATACCTCATTAATTGGTGCCCGAGATGCCTCACGGCACTCTCCGATCTCGAAGTCGAACACCGGGAGCTGGACGGGAAATTCTACAGCGTGAAATACAATTTCGACGACGGCGGCGGCGGCGTAACGGTGATGACAACAAGGCCGGAGACGATACTCGGAGACACAGCCATAGCGGTTCACCCCAGGGACGAGCGCAACCGGCATCTGATAGGCAGGCGCGTGACGGTTCCGATAGCGGGCAGAATCATTCCCGTCATAGAGGACAACATGGTCGACCCGGAGTTCGGAACCGGCGCGGTCAAAATAACCCCCGCCCATGACCCGAACGATTTTTTGGTGGGGGAGAGGCACGGCCTCGAATCAATACAGGTCATAGACGGCCGCGGAACGATGTCGGACGCGGCGGGAGCCTACAAAGGCATGGATCGCTTCGAGGCGCGCGAAGCCATAGCGGAAGAATTGAAATCCCTCGGACTCCTGTTGGACGTGACGGAGCGCAGGCATTCCGTCGGGCATTGTTACAGATGTAACACGGTGATAGAGCCATACCTCTCCGAACAGTGGTTTGTGCGCGCCAAACCTCTCGCCGAGCCCGATATCGAGGCCGTAAAAGCGGGAGATATAAGTTTCGTCCCCGAACAATGGGCGTCGACGTACTTTCAGTGGATGGAGAATATAAGAGATTGGTGCATCTCTCGCCAGCTCTGGTGGGGCCACAGAATACCGGCGTGGTACTGCGGCCGCTGCGGGGATGTGACCGTCTCGGCCGGCATTCCTGACGTTTGCTGCAAATGCGGTTCCCCGGATCTGAAACAGGACGAGGATGTACTCGACACGTGGTTTTCCAGCGCGCTCTGGCCCTTTTCGACGATGGGCTGGCCTGACGACGCCGAAGAACTGAAAAAATTCTACCCGACGTCGGTTCTCGTCACCGGATTCGATATCATTTTCTTCTGGGTCGCGCGTATGATAATGATGGGAATCGAGTTCATGAAAGAGCCGCCGTTCCGTCACGTTTATATACACGCGTTGGTGCGCGACGCTCATGGACAGAAAATGAGCAAGTCGAGAGGCAACGTCATCGATCCGCTCGACATAATAGACAAATACGGCGCTGACGCGCTGCGCCTCACTTTGGCCGCGCTGACGCTTCAGGGGCGCGACATATTCCTCTCCGAAAGCAGGATCGAGACGTATCGTTTTTTTCTGAACAAACTTTGGAACGCGTCCCGTTTCGCGCTCATGAACCTGGAAGGCGCTCCGGATTGCGGGCTGGCGCTGACCGGAGAGGACGCGAAATATCTCAGGCTGCACGACAGATGGATACTGGCGCGCCTGTCGGATATCGTACCCGAGATGACGGATTTGCTCGACGGTTACTTCTTCGGGGAACTCGCCAGAACCATGTACGATTTCGTGTGGGGAGATCTGTGCGACTGGTATCTGGAGATGTCCAAACCAGCGCTCAAAGGCGGCGAAGGGGCGGAGCGCAAGCGCGTCACGCGGATAGTCCTTTACGCCGTGTTCAAAGACGTTCTGAAACTGCTGCACCCGATAATTCCGTTCGTGACCGAGGAACTCTGGCAGGCTTTCGCCTTCGGGGACATGATAATAGGGCGGAGCGAATGGCCGGTTCCGGTTCCGATCGAGGGAAGCGCCGAAGCGAAATCCGGCATGGAGTATATCCGTAACATTGTCCGCGCTATGCGTAATCTGCGCGCCGAGGTCAAACTGCCCCCGCAGAAGACGGCTCCGGTCATGTTGCTGGGGCTCAAAGACGAATCTAAAGCCTCGCTCGTGGATGAAAACGGGGACATGATAAAACTCATGGCCAAGGCCGAGAGCGTGGAACTGCGCCCGTACGGTTCGCCCAGGCCTCCGAAATCTTTGGCGGCGATCACCGGCGAATGGGAAATCTTCTTCCCGGTCGGCAATCTGATGGACGTCGGCAGGGAAACCGCGAGGCTGCGTGATGAGCTTGAAAATCTGGCCTCCGAGATGGAGAGGATTCGCGGTAAACTTGAAAATAAAAATTTCATCGAGAGGGCGCCGGCGGAGGTCGTCGAAAAGGAACGGGCCGCGATGGCCGAGAAAGAGGCGCGGCGGCGGCGCATAGAGGAAAACCTGGAAAGCCTCCGCTGAAGTTTCCGGAATGAGCTTCCGCGACGATTTGGAGGATGCAGAGCGGTTCGAGTCCCTGACGGATGAGATGTCGCGGTTTTCAAGCGCGGGCATCCGCCCCGGATTGCGGCGGATAACCGGGTTGTTGCGCGCGCTCGGCGAGCCTCAAAAGGAATTCCGTACCATACAGGTGCTTGGAACGAACGGCAAGGGATCCGTCGCCGCCGCGATCGAAGCCGTACTGCTCGCCGGAGGAATGAAAACGGCGCTCTACAC
>JAISYN010000367.1 GCA_031269915.1 Synergistaceae bacterium | reverse complement strand
CCGACGATGGGCAGCTTCAAGCGGACTGGAAAGCCGTCCGGGACTTCGGAGATCACGAAAAATTCGCGGACGCGGCCATCGAGTACGCCATGACCGGCAGCACGCCGTCTCCATCTCTGCGCCGGGCGTTCGATATGTTCAAGCGGTGTCTCGTTCGTTTCTACGACGCCATACGCGGGAATGTCGGCGTGAAGCTGAACGACGAGATAAAGGACGTGTTCGACAGGATACTCGCAGCGGACGCGAGAAAAACGACACAGATAATCACCCCCGATAGCTCGGCGCTATCTGAACGAAGCGTCTTTTTCCAGTCTGGCAGGGAACCGCCGCCTGAAAACGATATTACGCATACAAATCAGGAACAAAAACATAAACAAACAAGGAAAAAAGAAGGTGGTTTTATGGATTTCAGGTATTTATTCGACGAAAACGCGGAGATAAGGCCAAAGGTGAAGAAAACAGCGGAGCTGTTCGCCTCGCACCTCGGCGAGGTGACGAAAAGCCCTGACGATTGGGCTTCATTCCTTGATTCAGCCGCGAAGATGTACAAATACTCGTTCGTGGATCAAATGCTCATTCACGCGCAGCGTCCCGACGCCTCGGCCTGCGCCGCGATGGGCTTTTGGAACGAGCGTATGGGACGCTGGGTGAAACGCGGGTCGAAGGGCATAGCCCTCATCGACAGGTCGAACCCGAAAAACCCTTCTCTCAAATACGTCTTCGACATTCAGGACACTGAACGATCCCGCTCGAAAACGGACGCGCCGTATATCTGGCAAATGGGGCCTGAACATGCCGCTCACGTGAGAAAAATGCTCGGAAACGTTTACGGCCTGGACGACCCGGACATGAAAGCCCAGATTGTCGGCATCGTCAAACGCATGACGGCCAACTACGCCGAAATGGGCAAGGGCTACAAAGACCTGGTGACAAACAGCGCCGTTTACTCCATAATGTCCCGCTGCGGGCTTCAAACCGGCGATTTCAGGGAAGAGTTTTCAAATATCTCCAGATATGACGTGGACGAAAAAATTCTTGAACTCGGTCTCGCCACGGTGGATCTGTCGGAAAAAATACTCAGGAACATCGAGCGCGTCGTGCGCGCCTATGACCAATGGAAGCAGAAACGGGCTGGACAGCCGTCAAACGAAAGGAGCGTTATCAATGACAGAACTGGAGTACGTGCAAGCCGGGGATTACCTGATACCGGCATTGACGCTGGGAGAGGAAGCGAGCGAACCGCTGGGCAAGTACGGCCTGATGAGGTTCCGGCATCTGCGGGACAACGACAAATACCTGTACAGCCTGCTGGAGATACGCGGGCAGTTGTACAGGCATCTCGCGGAGATAGACGAAACGGCGTATCGGCGGGTGGAGAGCTTCATGGAAGAAGCGCTGAGGAAAAATCCGATACCGGAGGGCTTGAAGAACACAGACCCGCTGGAGTGGGCAGGGCGCATGGAGAATCTGAAATCCCAGGCGGAAGAGATAGTGACGAGGGAGCTGATCTTCACGCAGCCGACGCGCGGGAGCTATCTGAAAGACGCGAACTTACCCGAGATGGAGGAAGAAACTCAGGAAATGCCGTTCTAAACGGCGCGGTTCAACAAAAATTACCCGTCACAGGGGAAGCGGAGCGTCCGGCCTCCGCTTCTCTTGACGCTTCCGAACATGCCGAACCAAGCGGCGGGAAGCCATCACACCTCTTCACGAACGAGGAATTTTTCGCCAATGCGTGGAGAACGGCGCAACCGGCGAATCGAACGGAAACGCGGTCCAGGTCCAGGAAAAAAAGACAGAGCGAAGCGGACAAGCGCCAGCGCTCGCTTTTCCCCTCCGAAGACGAACAGCGGGAGCGGATATCTGAAAACGAGGGACAGATTGCCAAAAAACCGGACAATCCGCCCGCTGAGACATTTTCCGCTGAGAAACACAGCGAAAAATCCCCCGCATACTCCGAAGGTCAAACTGTGTACCTTGAGGACAGCCGCCCCCCTTACCGAATCGTGAGAATCGGCCAAAGGATGGAACTCCAAGAGATTCTTCCCGGAGACCTGCCGCCTTCGACCGACTACATCGACAGGGAAGACTTTGAAAGGCTGTACAGGGACAACCCCAGGAATTTCACAGGCGACGCGGAAATGACGGCAAGCCCAGAGACTCCGCCGCAACAGGCTGCCGAGGCAGCGCGGACATCGACTGAAAAGCCCTACCGCATAGGCGACGAAGCGTATCTCGACGACGGCAACAGATACCGGATAGAGCGGATAGAACTGGACTCCGTGACGCTGAGGACTCTCGGCCTGGACTCGCGCTTTGTCATCGCCTTTCGTGACATGTATGTCGAGGATTTCGAAAGACAGCTCCGGGGAAATATTTTCAATCAGGAGATATTGAACAGAACCTCGAATAAAGCGGAGCCAGCCGACACAGGCGTTAATCACGCCAACGCGCAAGCGCGCTCGCCCGAACCCGCCGCCGAAACTCGGGAAAACGAAGATCGTGACAATTCGCTCGAAGAAATCCTTGCGGGATTGAAACAGCAAAGAGACGAAGAAGAACGCGCGGCGCTCGCCCAGGGCCGATTGCCCATCGGCGACGCCCGCTTGAGCGAAGCGATAAACCGGCTCGAACGGCAGATCGAAAGGGAGCGGAGAGAGGGGCAAGCAAGAGAACCCAAACCGAGGGAAATGGCTGTTTCGAGCGAAACGCTGGCGCGCGGGCCTGAAACATCCGCCGGCAAGCCGGTAACGCTCATAGGGACTAAGCTGGGGGCGGACGGCGGAACCATTGAGCTGACGCTTCCCACCGACACGGAAGTAACCGCGCGGCAAAAGGCTGAGGATTCGCCGGAGCCTACCGCCACGGAAACGCGCCCCTCGTGGGATGAATATCCTGACATAAGAGCGAACGCCGCCGCCCGCATAGACGAGACGCTCTGGGAAC
>JAISYN010000323.1 GCA_031269915.1 Synergistaceae bacterium | reverse complement strand
GTCTCGCGTTCGTCCGCGCTCGCCTCGAAGGCGACCGGATACCCGATAGCCAAGGTCGCGGCCAAAATAGCGATAGGCTATACGCTCGACGAGATACCGAACGCGGTGACGGGCAAGACATGCGCCTGTTTCGAACCCGCGATCGACTATGTGGCGGTCAAGTTTCCCAAGTGGCCCTTCGACAAGTTCGGCTCGTCTCCGCGCGGTTTGGGAACGCAGATGAAGGCGACGGGCGAGGTGATGGCGCTCGCCGACAATTTCGAGGCCGCGCTGATGAAGGCCGTCAGGGGCGCAGAGATACACCAGCAGACGCTTTACCTTTCAAAACTGGAGAACGAGACCGACGCGGAACTGAAGGCCTCGATCGCCCTCGCCACAGACGAGCGCGTGTTCCAGGTGTTCGAGCTGATACGCAGGGGAGTCTCGTGCGATGAAATTTCCGGCATCACCCGAATAGACCGCTGGTTCCTGCACAAGCTGAAAAACCTCGCCGATTTCGAGAAAAAACTCAGGGCAGAGGGACTGGACGACGATTCCTATAAAGAAGGCAAACGCCTGGGCTATCCCGACGCGGTGCTGGAAAAAATTTCGGGCTGCCGCGTCAAACGCCACATCCCTGCGTCATACAAGATGGTGGACACCTGCGCCGGCGAGTTCTCGGCGAACACGCCCTACTTTTACGCCACGCGCGGCGAAAACGAGGCGGAGGAATTCATAAAATCATCGGTGAATTATAAAAAAGGCGTCGTGGTCGTCCTGGGTTCCGGGCCGATACGGATCGGGCAGGGCATCGAATTCGACTATTCGAGCGTCCATTGCGTGTGGGCGCTGAAAAAACAGGGATACGAAGTAGTTATCGTGAACAACAACCCGGAGACGGTCTCGACCGATTTCGACACGGCGGACCGTCTTTATTTCGAGCCGCTCACGGCTGAGGACGTGGGCGACATACTGGCCCTCGAAAACCCGATAGGCGTGGTGGCGGCCTACGGCGGGCAGACCGCCATAAAACTCGCCCGGTACGTTCACGAGCGCGGTTATAAAATTCTCGGCACGTCGTTCGACAGCATCGACCTCGCGGAGGACAGGGAGCGCTTCGACGCCCTCCTGGAACGCCTCGGGATTTTGCGCCCCGAGGGATGCACGGCGCTGTCGATGGAAGAGGCCGTCCGGGGCGCGGAGAAACTGGGGTATCCGGTGCTGGTGCGCCCGTCGTATGTCCTCGGCGGGCAGAACATGAGCATAGCGTTCTCCGAGGATGACCTGCGCGAGTTCATGGAAGTGATACTGAGCGGCGATATATACGGCCCTGTGCTCATAGACAAATACCTGCGCGGGATAGAGATAGAGGTCGACGCGATTTGCGACGGCCGGGACATATTGATTCCGGGCATCATGGAACATGTCGAGCGCACCGGCATACACTCCGGCGACTCGATCGCCGTTTATCCCGCCATCAACACCGACGACAGCCTCATAGAAAAAATAGTCGCCCACACGCGGGATATCGCTCTCGCGCTGAACGCTTTGGGGCTCGTGAACGTGCAGTACATCGTGCGTGACGATGAGCTGTACGTGATCGAGGTGAATCCAAGGGCTTCGCGCACCGTGCCATACATCAGCAAGGTCACGGGCGTGCCGATGGTTGACCTCGCCACAAGGGCGATGCTGGGAGAGCGTCTGGCGGATATGGGTTTCGGCACGGGCCTTTATCCCCCGGCTCCCTATATAGCCGTGAAAGTGCCGGTCTTCTCGTTCGAAAAACTTCACGGCGTGGACACGCATCTCGGCCCGGAGATGAAATCCACCGGGGAGGTGCTGGGCATAGGCAAGACGCTGGAGGAGGCGATGTTCAAGGGGCTTCTCGGCGCGGGGTACGACATGGAGCGCAGGGGCGGCGTGCTCTTCACCGTCAGGGACAGCGACAAGCCGGAGATCGTGGACGCGGCCAAAAAATACGCATCGCTCGGTTTCCGTCTTTACGCGACGAGGGGCACCGCGAAGGTGTTGTCGCGCGCCGGGATGCCGGCGATAGTGATACACAAGATAGGCGAGTCGTCGGATAACGTCGCCACCCTCATAGAGGACGGCAAGGTGGGTTTTATCGTCTCGACGTCGGCGCGGGGACGCGACCCGGCCCGCGAGAGCGTGAGATTCCGTTCTCTCGCGGTGAGGCTGGGCATACCCTGCCTCACGTCCATAGACACCGCGACTGCCGTAGCCGACTGCCTCAGGAGCCGTTACAGCGAGGAAAACACTGAGCTGGTGGACATCGACAACATGCGGAACTCAAAAAAGAGGCTCAAATTTTGCAAGATGCACAGTTGCGGCAAGGACGATCTTTATTTCGACGCCTTCGAGCAGGAGATATCGTCTCCGGAGTCGCTGTCGATAATGCTGGGCGACAGGCATTTCGGCGTCGGCGGTCACGGTGTCGTGATGATAAACCCGTCCGGGAAAGCCGACGCCTACATGAGGCTTTTCAACACCGACGGCAGCGAGGGTTTTATGAGCGCGTCGGCCATCGCCTGCACGGGAAAGTACCTGTTCGACAACGGGCGTACCGGCGGGCGCAAGGAGATGACGATAGACACGCAGAGCGGCGTCCGAAAACTGCGCGTCGTCACGCGGCACGGCGAGGTGATATCGGGCGAGGTCAA
>JAISYN010000243.1 GCA_031269915.1 Synergistaceae bacterium | reverse complement strand
ATGTAGTGTTGAATTTGCTCTCATTTTAGGATTATGAAATTGGCGGTACATCCCGTAACAAATGGCTCTCCGATGTCGATGGCAGTTATGGCAGCAATGACGACGGCATATTCTTCTTTACGCCGGACGGGAAGTATATCGAATGGACAGGAATCTATCTCTATAGCGACATACCTTTCGAAATTTCCAATCCCATCGTGAAAGTGAGCGGCTGAGATGAACAAGTTTCTTATCGGGTTTTTGTGTTCGCTGTGTTTTTTTGTTTTAGGCGCGCTTGTTATATTTGCGGCCCCAATACGAGGCGTGATCAATACTTGGCGATTCGGCATTCAGAAAGCTGACGACGCCACTTCTTATCAGACCTTGAAACGAGTGGAGGACACATGCAGGGCCATGATAGCGAGTTACAATGCCGATAAATTAGTGTACGAACAGTATCGCTCCGACGCCGGCACGGAGAAGAGGTCTTGGGGCGAGCAGGCAAAAATGAGAGCAAACAAAACGGCGTCGAGTTATAACAATTATATATTGCAGAACAATTTCGTATGGCGCGGCGGAATACCAAATGATATCAAGTACGAACTCAGATATTTGGAGTGAGATGGGAAACTGTTGAAAAGGATTATGTGTCACAAACATAGAGCCGCCCTACGGGGCGGCTTTTTATTGGAGGCGATGTTGATGTCCGAGTACCAGACATGTCCCGAATGCGGTTCTGATGACTTGGCGCGCGAAGGCGGCTGCGTGGTCTGTCATAACTGCGGTTGGAGTCCATGCGGATAGTTAATGTGCTGTTTTTTAGGGCACGTAAGGAGGGATTTTAGTTGAGGCGTTTGACTTCCCCATTTCAGATCGTCGACGTGGCGAACGCGGCGGCTTTGCCTGTCAACGGGGTAAAGGGGCTTCTGTACCGCGCTGCTGATACAAAAACGATATACCTCTGCGAGCTGGCGGACGGGTCGTATTCCGTCTTTGGAGGCGGCAATAGCGGCGATAGCGGAGGACACGAAATATTGGATGACGCCGGTACGCCGCTGCCGCAGAGAGACAGTCTCCAGTTTTCCGGAGGGCTGACAGCGCATGACGGTTCTGACGGACAGACAGTGGTCGGCGTGGCCGACTATCCTATCCAGCCCGTCAACATTTCCCCAGAGGAAGGCGAGCAGGACGTGGAGGAGCGTCCGGTGTTCCTGAGCTCGCCATACGCGCAGCCGTTCAATATGGTTCCGATGTACGGATACCAGATAAGGGTATTTGACGGCTCCGATACGGAAGTGTACGACTCCGGCAACGTCGAGCAGACGTCTACGCAGTTCAGGCTGCCTGCCGACATTCTGCAATCCGGCGAAACGTACACATGGCAGGTGAGGTATCAGAGCGGAAATTTGAAGTGGTCGCCGTGGAGCGAAAAAACGTCGTTCGAGACAGCGCCGGTGTTCGTGACGTCCGGCATATCGAGACCGCAGATACTTGCGCCTTATGACGGGCAAATTCTGAACACACAGACGCCGATGATATTGACCTCACAGTTCGACGCCGACGGCGGGCTTATTCAGGGAGACGGGGATTTCGAAGTATCCGGCGATCCCGACTTCTCTACGCTGATTGACAGCGGAACGGGCAAAAACGCATATACCGTGCAAGTGCCGCTGTCTCACGGGGACATGTATTACGCGCGCGCGAACCACAAGGACAACCCGCTCACCACGGCCTCCGCGTGGTCGCCAAGAGTGTCGTTCGTAGTAAAAAGCCTGTTCCGCGACACTAGAATCGGGCTTGCTGTCGACGGTTCCGGGGCAATATGGACAACCAAACGAATAGACAGGAACTATAACCCGGTCGGATTGGACACTGGGTATTTCGCGGAGCACCCGGTCTGGGCCTCTATGGTCAGTTCCGGCACAGTTGAAAGACCAACTGGTCAGAATCCGTCTACGCTGAATTTCAAGCGTGTTCCTAAAATCTGGGTGAAGTCGGGGATCATAGAAACAGGTCCATACGCCGGATGGCATGGCGTAATGATAGATTACATGGAACCCACCTCAGAGGAAAAAGCCGACGGCTGGCATGTTCATGACGCGTTTTACAACCCCAGGACTGGCGACTATCAGGAGTTTATGGAAGTAGGAACCATAGGTTTCAGGGGGAATGCGGAAAACATTACCTATGCCAACGCGGAGCTCTTTTTCAGCAACATCAACACGGATGTTTTAGTTGAGGACAATAGGGGGTGGCATATCCAGACGTGGCGGGAGCACTTTCTTCTGAAACTGCTGGGCTATATCGAATACAACGGAACCTACGCGTTTTACGACGCGGTGGAGACGAGCGGTCTGTACAGGGGAATGGCAGTGCTCGACCATTCCGCCGACCTGCCTTTTATGTTAAGCGGGCTGCGGCGCGATAAGGCCATTGACGTGACAAACAATATCGAATTGACGATTCCGGAGATAGCTGCTTATGCCCATTTCGCAGACGGATCTGCAAATTACAAAAAAATCTCAGGCGTCTATCAATCCGGTCAAAACGCAACGCTGCGCGGACTGAATATAGATGATTATCTGATTCCGACGTCTGATACAGCCGAAGGTGAGGCCGTCGCGGATGCTAATCCTTTAATTTATGTTCCATATACTACAGTACCAGAAACTCTCGCGAGCATGAGAAGCGGTGTAATGGACAGCGGGTCAGGTTGCGGTTATGGCATCGCTTTTCCCCGCGATGAGACAAGCGCTTGCTTCGGGTACGCCAAGTGGGAATGACGAGGCACACGCGCGTTGCCGCGCGACGCATGAACAGTTAAAGGGGGATTGAAATGGGAGACCTTACGAAGAATTTCAACGCGAGTGAATTCGGCTGCAAATGCGGCTGCGGGTACTGCTCGCCGTCCTTCAAACTTGTGAGCTCGTTGCAGGAGTTGAGGGAAGAAGCGGGAGTGGCGATAACGATTGTCTCTGGGTGCCGCTGCACACAACACAACAAGAACTCCGGATCGACGATACTTGGCCTGGCTGTCAATCTCAAGAAAGGCAACCCCGGCGATATCTCTGCATCGGCGCACACCAGGGGAGAGGCGGCGGACATCCGCGTCGGCGGGTTGTCCAAGGGAAAACTGTACGACCTGATTGTGGCAATGCACAAGGCTAAAAAGCTTCCATGGCTCAAGTACGTTTACAAGATCAAAAACAGCGCGACAAACGTTCACGTCGGCGTGGACGACTTCAAGAAAAGGGCGACGCCCTATGGGGGTGATGGTTAATGTGGAAAAATATAGTCTGCAAAGCACAGGAAATAGTTAAGTAGGCGGAGGTAAACTTGAAAGACGCAACTGGCCCGGAGAGAAAAAAAGCCGTGATCGGGATGCTCTCAGAGGCGATAGATATACCGTTCGTCCCGGAATGGGGAGAAAGCATCTTCGAACCTGTACTCTACGGGTTCGTAATCGACGCTGTCGTCAAGTGGTGGAACGCTGTCACGGGTCACGCTTTTGAGAACCTCGTACTGACGCCGGAAGTGACGGAAAAGACGTTTGAGGCTGTGAAGGCGGAGGTCAAGGGTACAGCCGCGCCAAAATTGCCGGATACGATGCCCAGCGTTGATCCCAAAACCGGAGAGCAGTTGACGGTTGATCAGCGGTTTGACGCGCTATTGGCGAAGTACGCGGTACGCGAAGGATGATTGAGCGTGGACAAAATGGCTGATTTGAGCGCCGTCCTGTCGCTGGCGGCTATGGGTATTTCCATGGCAGTCGGCATCAGCACGCTGCGGCAGAGGGCAAATGAGCCCAACGAAAAACGCTGGGAAGAATATGAAAAGTGGAAGGCTGAGGTCGACGACAAATTGGGGCGCGATTATCGAGCTCTCAATCGCGTTGAGAATCAGATGGGCCACAGACACGATTTCGAGCATATAATGCTCAGTTGTATGAAGGGTATCTTGAGTCATCTGGCGGAAGGCAATCACTCCGACCAGATGAAGAAGATATCTCAGGATATCGACGAATATTTACTGAACCGTCACCGCTCTGAATCTTCGAGTGACGGTTGTTGAGATAACACACTTCAAAACTCCTATCAAATATCCTCTTTTGCGGTACGGGCATCAAACCCTGTACCGCTCCTCTTTTTTGTGCCGAAAATCAGACGGATCGGCACAGTCGTGTCCCCGCCAGCCTTATCAACAAATATCAGGATTTATTTTTGCCGGATTTAGAAATCTCCGCCAAACGTCGATGCAACGTTTTTGGCATTCTAAGATTCAGACGGCCCGAGTACGGCTCATCGTCGACGGGTTCTGGAACTTCGAACCCCTTGTCTATAAGGTCTTGTATGTTGTCTCGCTTGATTTCCTGTAATATTGAATTAGCTTCATCATATGTTTCCCCCCATGCGTAAGTCGATAAGCTTCCAAGTTCAGGTATTTCAAGCAAAACACCACCATCATCAGTTGGTGTAACCAGTGTTTTGTATTTAAGCCCCATGTAATAATCAATATCTTTTGTCATGATTTAGCCCTCCACGTTTTGATACCAAGCCTTTTTGTGTCAAAAATCACCCATATTTTAGTTCATCCAGATAATCAGCCCACCACTGCATCATCTTCCGGCGCTCGGGGAGGTATTCTGCGGCGTTATACACCGCTCTCACTCTGTTACTGTCAATATGCGCTAACTGGCGTTCTATCACGTCCAGGTTCCACAATCCGGACTCGTTCAACAGCGTCGACGCCGTATGCCGAAAACCATGAGCCGTCATCTCCTCGTTGGAGTATCCCATCGCTCTTAACGCGGCAACAAGCGCGTTATCGGACATAGGGCGGCTGCCGCTGCACGTCCTCGCGGATGGAAATATATACCGCCCATGTCCCGAAATGTCCTTCATGCGTTCAAATAGCGCTTCGGCTTGCAGTGAGAGTGGAACGACGTGGACGCGCTTCATCTTCATCTTTTCAGCCGGGATTCGCCACTCTTTTTTGTCATTTTCCAAAAGAAGTTCCGCCCATTCCGCTTTGCGCAGCTCTCCAGGCCTGACAAAGGTATATGCTTGCATCTGGAGTGCCGTCCGTACCACAGTCGATCCCGTGTAGGAGTCAATAGCCCGCAGCAGACCACCGAGTTGTTTTGTATCGGTTATGCTGGCAAAATGCCTTTCTTTCACTGATTGCAACGCGCCGCGAAGATCACGTGAAGGGTCGCGCGCCGCTCTTCCAGTGGCGACGCCATAGCGGAATATCCGCCCGATGATTTGATGTACCCTGTGCGCTGTTTCGAGAGTACCGCGTCCTTCCAGCCGGCGGAGTACGTTTAATATCAGCGGAGCCGTTATTTCATCAGGAGGGATGTTACCCAGGAATGGCAGGATGTATTTTCGTATCCTCATCTCCGTGGCATAGCGGGATTTTTCGCTTGTGCTCTCTTTATGTTTTTTAGCCATATATTCGAGCGCGATATCGGCGAATACCGGCGCGTTGCTCTGTGTTTTTTCGATGTCGCGAAGTACGGCCGGATCCTTACCTCCGACGATCATTTTCCGCGCGTCATCTCGTTTCATTCTCGCTTCTTTCAGAGAAACGACAGGGTATTCCCCGAAGGTGAGAATATTCTCCTTACCCTTCATCCAGTACCTCATGCGCCAGACCTTTTTACCGGTTGGCCGGATGTCCAGGTATAAACCGTAATCATCCTTCACGCGATACGCCTTGTCTGACGGCTTGGCTCCGCGTATCTCTGTATCAGTCAAAGCCACGATCCACACCCTCTACCGTGTAAAGTTTTCGGAACCCTTTTCTTTACACGGTATTTTACACGGTAGTTCATATTGCTCAAGAGTGTTAATGTTTACAACTTGTTAGGTCTTATGAATGAAAAAACCGGCGTTTCTGCCGGTTTTATGTCGAAGAGCGTTAAGCTTTGATTACTATTTGGTGGGTGATAGAGGAATCGAACCTCTGACCTCTTCCGTGTCAAGGAAATATGACTATCTCCCTTATGAACCTTTCTAGCCCGTATTAGGCTTATAAATC
>JAISYN010000228.1 GCA_031269915.1 Synergistaceae bacterium | reverse complement strand
ACGATTTGTGAGTACTGCCGGATAATTAAAAGACACGGAGTCATACGGGTTATCTGCAGTAAAAACCCGAGACATAAGCAGCGTCAAGGCGCGAGGAGGTAGAGTATTATGGCGCGTATTGCAGGAGTGGACCTGCCGAGGGAAAAGCGTATCGAAATAGGTCTGACCTATATTTTTGGCATAGGGCTCCCGACGTCGAAAAAAATATTGTCCGCTACCGGTATCAATCCGGACACGAGGGTCAAAAACCTCACGGACGACGAAGCGCAGAAATTGCGCGCGGAGCTTGAAAACAATTACAAGGTCGAGGGTGACCTGCGCAGAGAGATCAGCATGAATATCAAACGTCTCATGGATATTGGCTGTTATCGAGGCCTTCGTCATCGCCTCGGGCTTCCCGTCCGCGGCCAGCATACCAAGACGAACGCCCGTACCCGTAAAGGTCCGAAGCGCACCGTTGCCGGAAAGAAGAAAGTTACCAAGTAAACATCGGTTTTATGAATAACGAGGGGGAATAAACAGGTGGCAAAAAGAGTGCAGCGCAGGGGTAAAAAGAAGGAGAAGAAGCACGTATCTTACGGCGTGGCTCACATTTACTCCACATTTAACAATACTATAGTTACCCTTACCGACAAGCAGGGCAACGCACTGTCGTGGGCCTCGGGAGGAAATGTCGGTTTCAAGGGTACCAGAAAGTCGACGCCGTACGCGGCGCAGATGTCGGCTGCCCAAGCCGCGAAACTCGCACAGGATCACGGAGTGGTGGAGATAGATGTGGTTGTCAAAGGACCAGGTCCCGGGCGTGAATCTGCTATACGCTCTCTTCAGGCGGCTGGTCTTCAGGTCAATGTCATACAGGACGCCACCCCGATACCGCATAATGGTTGCCGTCCTCCGAAAAGGCGTCGCGTGTAGTCTTGTTTTTAGCCGATTAGCGAACAGCATTGTTGAAAGGTGGGGGGAATTTTGGATCACGCCCGCTATGAAATTATAGTCGAAGAAAGCGCCGATTCTTACGGCAGAATAGTCATAGAGCCGCTTGAAAGAGGTTACGGAGTCACGCTGGGGAACGCATTGCGGAGGGTTCTTTTGTCCTCTATATCGGGAGCCGCCATCACCGCTATTCGTATAGATGGTGTTTTGCACGAATTTACTACGGTTCCAGGCGTCAAAGAGGACATGATAGAGTTTCTGATGAATATAAAGCACGTGCCCGTTCGTTCATTTTCGCAGGATTTCAGGATATTGCATCTTGACGTTGAGGGACCTAAAACGGTTACGGCGGCCGATATACAGCCCGACAGCGAAGTGGAATTCCCGTCGCCGGACGCGCTGATATGTCATCTCGGCGAGGGAGCGAAGCTATCGATCGATTTTTATATCGAATCGGGTACGGGTTACGCGTCGCTGGACAGGGCCAGACCGGCATATCTGCCCGTTGACGCGTTGTTGGTCGACGCGATATTTTCCCCGGTCAAACGTGTCAAATACGAAGTTCAGGACAAGCGGATGGGACAACGGACCGACTACGACAGCTTGAGCCTCGAATTGTGGACGAACGGGGTTGCGAGTCCTGAGGGCGCAGTAAGACAGGCCTCTGTCATCCTGAAAGATTATTTCCTGAACATAGCGCTCGCCGTCTCGCGGGACGATCCGGAACTTCAAGTTGAAATCAAAGGGCTCGACGCTGTGAAACCAGACAAGGGAATCTCCGAGCCGGCGGCGAAGAACTTCATGAAACTCGGCAACAATCCGGCTTACGCGCGTCCTGTGCGCGACCTGGAATTGTCGGTGCGCAGCGAAAATTGCCTGATGCGCGGAGGAGTGCACTTTATAGGGGAACTTGTTTCGCGTTCACGCGGGGATCTTTTGAAAATAAGGAATCTCGGAAAAATCTCGCTCAGCGAGATCGAGGAAAAATTGACGAAATTCGATCTGACTTTATCCGGGGATATTGATGAAGATTCGGATGAGGAACATTTTTAGCGACTAAACTGATAAACAAAGGGGCAAATTCAAATGAGACATCGCATGAATCTTAGGCGCCTTGGGCGCTATGGATCGCACAGACGGGCGATGCTTGGCAATCTGGCCGCCAGTCTTTTTGTGGAGGGGAGAATCATCACGACAGTGACGCGCGCCAAGGAACTGCGGCGGGTCGCGGAGCGGCTCATTACCAAGGCAAAATCTGGCACTTTGTCCGACAGGCGTCTGGTGATTGCCCGTATGCCGCATAAAACCGCCGTGAAGTCGCTTTTCAACGACATAGCGCCGCGTTTTGCCAACCGTAACGGCGGATATACCAGAATAGTCAAACTGGGGAACAGGGTAGGGGATGCCTCTCCAATGGCGGTAATACAACTGGTGGAATAATTTAGTGGAACAACCCCCCGCATTTTCCTTCAAGGGGGTGGTCTACTCCTACAAGGGAGCAAGTTCGCCCGCACTTTCCGGCGTGGATCTGGAAGTTATGCCCGGAGAATGGGTGGTTCTTCTCGGGGCAAACGGCTCCGGAAAATCGACGCTCGCTAAAATTTGTAATGCCCTGCTCTTGCCGGCGCAGGGCAGTTGTTGTGTGTTTGGTATGGATGTCTCGGATCCGGAAAAAGTTCCGCTCGTAAGGCAGAGGGTGGCACTGGTCTTTCAAAATCCTGAAGATCAGATAGTAGCCAGTATCGTTGAGGAAGATGTGGCGTTTGGGCCTGAAAATCTCTGCCTGCCGCAAACGGAGATACGCAGAAGGGTGAATGCTGCTCTCGAACTGACCGGGCTTGCGGATATGAAGCGTCGAGGTTCATATACGCTTTCCGGAGGACAGAAACAGCGCCTCGCCCTCGCAGGGGCCTTGGCGCTCGAACCGAAAGCGCTGGTACTGGACGAATCCACGTCTATGCTTGACCCTGAGGGACGCGATTCTTTCTTGGAGCGCATTGCTGAACTTAACAGGCATGGCATGACCATGATACAGATAACGCACAGAATGGACGAAACAGTTTTCGCGTCCCGCGTCGTGGTGCTGAGTTCGGGTTGCGTGGCATGGGATGGGATAGCCGCCGATTTTTGGGACGGCGCTTATCTTTATTTCGATTTTGAAGAACCCCCCGAACTCGCCTTGTACCGCGAACTGAGATCGAGAGGTCTCGTCCCGCCCGGTACAAGACCGCGAGTCGACGATCTGCTGGAGTCATTGTGGCTATAACCGCGGAGGATGTCTTTTACTCCTATAACGTTGGGACTCCCGCCGAACACGCGGCTCTCAGGGGAGTATCGTTCAGCGTGGAGCGCGGTGAACGGGTGTCGATAGTCGGTCATACCGGCAGCGGGAAATCGACGCTGGCTCAGCACCTGAACTTGCTTCTATTCCCCCAGAGCGGGAAGGTTTCCATTGATGGAGTTTCGTTGAAAAATGGTTCGCCGGACGCGAGGGAATTGCGCCGCAAGGTCGGGCTGGTGTTTCAGTATCCCGAAACACAGTTTTTTGCGGAAACGGCAAGGGATGAGATAAAATTCGCTCCGTCAAACTGGGGAATGAGCGGGGACGAACTCGATTCATGCGTCGATGAAGCCGCCGCCGCAGCCGGGATAGACCCGTCAATATTGGATTCGAACCCGTTCAACATGTCCGGAGGGCAGAGAAGGCGCGTAGCGATAGCGTCGGTGATAGCGATGAAACCGGATTATCTGGTTCTGGACGAACCGACCGCCGGCCTTGACGCGGCGGGGGTGCGCGGGCTCGATCGGATGCTTTCCGGCATCCGCGCCCGAGGGCTTGCCGTAGTGCAGGTAACTCACGACCTTGAAAGCGCGCTCGCTCACAGCGACAAAATTCTCGTTCTCGAGCAGGGAAAGTCCGTCGCCTCGGGGACTCCGGAGGAGATAGCCGTATTCCTGGCGGATAATCCTGTGCGGGGCCTGTTGATGCCTCCGACGGCACGTTTTGCCCTGGGCTTGAGAAACAGGGGGATAAATGTTCCCGTTACGGGCGGCGTCTCTGAATTCGTTTCGGCTCTGGAGAGGGCGGGGAAGGCCGAATGAAGCTGTCGAGCGGCATTTCCATCGGGCAGTTTATACCTGGCGAATCGTATATTCATTCTCTCGACCCCAGATGCAAAATTATCGGGGTATTCATCCTGCTCGCGGCTCCGTTCATCGCAAAGTCTCCCGCGGACTTCATCCCCGTCGCGTTCTGTCTTGCCGCGCTCGCAAGATTTGCCCGGATAAAACTTGGAACGGTTCTGCGATCCGGGCGTCCGGTGCTCTTTCTCGTGGCGTTTACGATCATATTGAACATGTTCTGGACGCCGGGACATGAACTGGCGCGGTTCGGCCCGCTGCGCGTAACTGAAGAGGGAGTGACCCTTGCGTTCTGCATAGGGCTTCGCCTTTACTTCCTCGTCATGTTCGCCGCGATCCTGATGATGACGACCAGTCCTATGGCGTTTGCAAGCGGTTTGGAAAGCATACTTTCTCCGCTTGTGGCGCTGAGGTTTCCCGTGTCTGAGATGGCTATGATGATGACGATAGCGCTGCGTTTCATACCGACTTTTTTCGAGGAAACGGACAAGATATTGAAGGCGCAGATATCCAGGGGAGCCGATTTCGAGAGCGGTGGTATGCTAAAACGCGCACGGAGTTTCATACCGGTGCTCGTTCCGCTTTTTGTGCTTGTTTTTGCGCGGGCTGAAAATCTGGCCATAGCTATGGAGTCGCGAGGTTACGTGCCGGGAGCCCCAAGATCGCGCCTCAACCCGCTTGTGTGGACGGCGAGGGAGACGGCGTCCATTCTCTGCCTCGCCGCGTTCACGATTTTCACCGTACTGTGGGACAGATACATACCGGAGTTCGTCTCGCCGTGGCTAGGATCGCGTTAGAACTGTCGTACGACGGCGGCGCTTTCCTCGGCTGGCAGTCGCAGACGCACGGGCGCGGGGTGCAGGATGTCCTGGAGACCGCTTTAGTTTCCGTGGGTGAAACGGCGAGAGCGACCGGCGCCGGGCGAACCGACGCGGGAGTTCACGCGCGCGGCCAGGTAGCGCATTTCGACGCTCTTAAAACCTGGGAGCCGCGAAGGCTGAAATTGGCGCTCAACGCGCATCTCCCGTCATCCGTATCGGTGATGAGGGCGGCGCTGACGGAAGAAAATTTCCACGCCCGCAAGAGCGCCCTGTGGAGGGAGTACCGCTATTTTATATGGAACGCCCCGGCCTGTTATCCTTATATGAAACCGTATGTTTTGTGGCTGCGTGGCTCCCACTATAACTGGAACCCCGCAGCCGCAGCCGCTTCGTCGTTTGTCGGGGAACATGATTTCCGCGCGTTCTGCAGGGCGGACGACTGTCCCGCTAATACCGTGCGCCGTGTGAGGTACGCCCGGCTGATACATCGCGGACAGATGGTCTTGTTCAGAATAGTGGCCGGTTCTTATCTGACAAACATGGTAAGAATAGCGGTGGGTTGTCTGCTGGAAGTAGCCGCCGGAAGGAGGGATAGATCATGGCTTCACGGCTTGATTGAAGGCTCCGCCGACAGAAACGCCGCCTCGCGGACCGCTGTCGCGCGCGGGCTGTTTCTGTGGAAAGTAGAATACCCATGTAATATCTGGGACGATTAGTTCCTTCGATAATTACGGGATCAAATGGCGTAGGCCGGTCTGATGGTGAAACTGTCATCAAATTCGCGGCGAAATCTTTCTATAATGTCCGTCTCCCTGGAAAACGGCCGGGCTATTCCAAAAAAACTGATCTTTGTTCCGTTGAGTATCTCCATCATCTCCGAAAGTTTTCTGTTGCCCCCGGTCAGGATGAAAGGTATATTGTTTTCGGAGGCCGCGGTCTCCGCGGCGTCTTTGAAATACGCGCCGGATTTGAAAGCGTGAGGAGTCCAGTTTCCGCTTATCTCTATCGCGTCCACACCGATAGCCGTCAGTGCGCGGCAGACGTAACGAAAATCATCGTCGGTTATTCCGTCCTCTATTCCGTCCGTGCAGTTCACTTTGACCCATATCGGGAAATCGTAGCCGGTCGCGCCGCGCATGACGTGATGCGTCTCCAGCAGCATGCGCGTCCTGTTTTCTATGGAACCGCCATATTCGTCGGTCCTCCGGTTGTAGTGAGGAGTAAGGAACTGACTCATCAAGAGGCCATGGGCGGCGTGTATCTCCACACCGTCGTATCCGGCTTTTTGCGCGTATTTGGCCGCGTCTGCGAATTTTTTCTGAATCAGTTTTATCTCGCCCAGCCTCATTTCCCGCGCGGGCGTGCCGGTCACGAGATTTGGGACGGAACTCGGGGCGATAGCGACAAGGCCGCCGTTGTTACCTACGGCGGTATAGGAACCTATGTAGGCGAGCTGGGCTATTATGCGAGTGTCGTGTTTATGAACAGCCTCCGTGAGTTTCCAGTGCCCCGAGACGAACGAATCGCTGCAAAGGGCGACCACGGGCAGTATTTTTTCTTCGCCGTCGACGAGCGTCATACCGGTTATGATAGCGCCGACCCCGCTTTCGGCCAATTTGGCGTAGTCCTTTATTATGTCGTCGCTGATGTATCCGTCATATGTTCTGTCGGTAACGGCGGCGCGTATGAAACGGTTGCGCACCCGCAACCCGCTTATCCTGGTTTCTTCGAACAGAGTTCTCACTGGCCGCACACCCCCATCGCGTAGCGTAATAATCATCAGTATAGCCAAGTATATCAGAAACGCGGCGTTGCGCGTGTTATTTTATTTCCCTCGGCCGTACCCTTTCCCTCATTCTCCTGAATACTCCGGGGGGGACGAACTCGTGTATGGAGCCTCCGAACTGAAAAACTTCTTTCACTCCGCGGCTCGACAGGTACGAATATTTCGCGTCCGTCACCATGAAGAACGTCTCGGTCTCCGGGGCGAGCTGTTTGTTCATCTGCGCGAGCTGAAACTCGTACTCGAAGTCCGAGAGGGCGCGCAGGCCGCGCAGTATCACGCGGCTGCGTTCTTTGCGCATGAAGTCCGCCAGAAGACCGTCGAACGACAGCACCCGTACGTTGGGGATGTGAACGACGGCCTCGCGGGCCATCATTTGGCGTTCCTCGACACTGAACATCGCGCTCTTGCTAGCGTTCACCAGAACGGCGACTATCAGTTCGTCAAATATCATCGCGCCTCTTTGTGTTATGTCGAGGTGTCCGTTCGTAAAGGGGTCGAACGATCCCGGATATATGGCCCTGTTCACGCTCCGTCTTCCCTTCGCCAATAAAATGACAGCACTGTATCCCCATATATTCTATCATCCCTCGCCGCGAAAATATCCGCCGGGGTTTCGCGCGACGACCGCTCGAAGACGAACGCGCCGCCCGGCGAGATTAGGTCCCAGTTTTTCGCCGCGAGAGACGGCAGTATTTTGCCCCATCCCATGCAGTACGGTGGATCGGCAAAAACAACGCCGAATTTTCGTCCGCTTTTCCCCCGGGCCAGTCTGGGTAAGATGCGCCGGACGTCGGAACAGATGCACATCGCGCGATCAGGAGAAAATCCGGATGCCTCGAAACGGGATGAAATGACGTTCGCGCGCTCACGGTCGGATTCGATACAGAGGACGCTGCCCGCGCCGCGCCGCAGGGCTTCGGCCGCGACCGCTCCGCTTCCAGCGAACATATCCAGAAAATCGCCTCCGACAAGCGACGATGAAGACAGGATATTGAACAGAGCAGCGATGACTTTTCCAGACGTCGGCCTGAACCGCATGTTCCATGCCTCCTCTTTTTTATCCATTATAAAATATTTTCGCGAAATATAGGGAAATTATATGTTGGGTGTGAGCGGCGATCGTGTGAGCGCGCGCCCGCGCCGCTCATTGCGCGGCGGGAAACGTCAGAACGAACCTCGCGCCCGATTTTCCGTCGCTATGCGCTTCGATTTTTGCGTTGTGGAGCGCGGCGCCATGTTTTACGATCGAAAGGCCCAGGCCCGTGCCCTCGACTTTTTTGCCGCGGCTCTTTTCCGCTCTGTAAAAGCGTTCGAATATGCGCTCTCTGTCCGCTTCGGCTATTCCCGTTCCGGTGTCGGTTACAGCCAGCTCGACCGTGTTATCGTGTTTTCGGGCGGTTATTTTTATCGAACCGCCGTCGAAATTATATTTGACGGCGTTGTCCAGAAGATTGAAGACCATCTCGTCCAATATATGAGGAATCCCGGCGATTTCGGCGTTTTCGCAGTCGAATGTCACGGATATATTTCTCGCGTCCGCCGCTCCGAGGATTCGCTCGGCGGTTTTCCTGACCAGAAGACAAAGCTCGACGCGCTCCGTTTGAAATTCGCCCGTTCCCTCGTCGAGCTTCGAGAGCAGCATTATGTCGTTGATGAGCGCGATCAGCCTCTGCGCTCCGTCGTATATGTTTTTCGCGAAAAGCGGCGCGTCCTCCGGTTTCGCCACGCCGTTCGACAGAATTTCCGCGTAGCCGGATATTGACGTCAGCGGGGTTTTCAGTTCGTGAGAGACGTTCGCCGAAAACTCGCGTCTCAATCTCTCCCTGTCCTCGCGCTCGGTGACGTCCATCAGCATCAGCACCGCGCCCTGCACTTCTCCATTGTCCGTGACTGGGTTTCCGATGATGAGCAGATGTCTGCCGTCGACCGTGAACGTCGTCTCGGACGGCGCGCCGGAGAGGGTACGTTCGGCAGTGCGCCGGAAAGGTTCGTCCCTGCGCAGCGCGAGTATGTTCCGGGGGGCGGTGAAATCCGCGCGCAGCAGAAAGAGAGCGCTTTTGTTGCAGGAGACGACGTTGGATTCTTTGTCGAGCACCAGAAGGCCTTCGCGCATGTTCTCCGTGATGGCGGAAAATTCGAGCTGTTTTTTTCGCATCTCGTCCATCTGTTCGGCGATCGTCACATTCTGGCGTTTTATCCGGGCAAGCATGGGGCTGAGTTCCTTATAGACCAGATTGTCCTCCGGGTTTTCGAGATCGAGCTTGTTGAGCGGAGCGACGATTCTGCCCGCCATGCGGGATCCGATCATAGCGGCCGCGAACATGACGGCCGCAACGATGCCCAGCGTCAGCGGAATCAGGCGCGCGAAAGAGGCAAAAACGGTGTCGGACGTGCTCGCGACGCGCAAGATATCTCCGTTGTTCAGGCGCGTCGCGTAATAATAAGTCTGCTTGCGCATCGTCTCGGAATATCTGGTGCTTTCGCCGAACCCGCTTTCAACAGCGGACGCGACCTCGGGCCTGCCGATGTGGTTTTCCATCAAATCGGCGTCGCCGCCGCTGTCAAAGAGGACGGAGCCGTCTTTTGAGATCAGAGTGACGCGGTTGCTCACATCTCCTGCGGGCATGGAGCGCAGGTAGCCGGCGCCCGCAATCTCGACGCCCCTGCCGATGTAGCGAGATTCAACGGCCACTTCCCTTCTGGCGTTCTCAGAAAATTCCCAATAGACCTCGAAATGGATCAAAATCGCCGTCAATATTATCGAAAATCCCGACAACGCGCAGGTGAAAAGAATTATCGCCCGTTTCATGCCGTGCCTTTCATCCTGTATCCGACGCCCCTGACGGTCTCTATAAATTTTCCGCAGCGTCCTAGCTTGTTTCGCAGAGTGAGGATATGGGTGTCCACCGTCCTGGTTTCGCCCTCGAAGTCATAGTTCCACACGGCCTGGAGAATGCGGTCCCGTGAGAGGACCACGCCGGAATTTTTCATCAGATGGACCAGTAAGTCGAACTCTTTCAGCGTCAGCGCGACGTCGGCGCCGTTCACAGTTACCGTATGGCGCGGTACGCTGATTGCGAGTTCGCCAGCCCGGTACTCGTCCTCTCCGGTTTTGAGCCTGGTCCGGCGCAGCAGGCTTTTCACCCGGGCCGCCATTTCCATCATTCCGAAGGGCTTTGCGAGATAATCGTCCGCGCCGGTCTCAAGGCCGAGGACCTTGTCGTATTCCGTCCCCTTGGCGGTAATCATCATGACCGGCAGCCCCGCGGTGGCCTTGGAGGCGCGAAGGCGCTTCAATATGGCAATGCCGTCCTCCCCGGGCAGCATTATGTCGAGCAGGACAAGGCTGGGCAGGGTTTCCGCCGCGGCCTGCCAGAAATCCCGCCCGTTGGAAAACCCCCTCGCCTCGAATCCGGTATTTTGCAGGGTGTAGATCACAAGCTGGCGAATATTGTCGTCGTCCTCCACCAGATAGATCATTCCGCGACGCTTCTTTCTCCCACGATGGAATAAGTGACCCATTCCGCGATGTTTACGGCGTGATCGCCTATGCGTTCGAGATATTTCGCAATCATCAGGAGATCGAGACAGGCCTCTCCGTTTCCGCCGTCCAAGGCTATCAGATCGATGAGTTCGCGCTTGATTTTGGCGAACAGCCCGTCCACGACGTCGTCGTAATCCACGACGGCTCTCGCTTTTTGAAGGTCGCCGTAGACGAAGGAATCCACGCTGTCGGACGGCATTTTGACGATGGCGTTCGCCATGTCGTTAATGTGAATGTCGCTTTTGACCGCGCTTCCGGTCATGAAAGGAGCGAGTTCGGCGATATCCGCCGCCTGGTCGCCTATGCGCTCCATATCCCCGATCATCCGCTGAGCCGCGGTTATGAGCCGCAGATCTCCCGCTACCGGCTGTTCGCGGATCAGAAGCCTGACGCAGAACGATTCTATTTCGCGTTCTTTGAGGTCTATCTCTTTTTCAATTTCTATAGCTTTTTGCAGGAGAGCCGGATCTTCATCCAGCAAGCCTTTTACGGCGTTCGCGATGGCGTCTTCGCACAGGGCGCCCATAAAGATGAGATCGGTGTGCAATGTTTCCAGCCGTTTCCTGTAATTGTCCCTCATCATCCGAACCTCCCCGTAATGTAATCTTCCGCTCTTTTGTCCTTAGGCATCGAGAATATCTTCTCCGTCGCGTCATATTCAATCACTTCCCCGAGCAGGAAGAAAGCGGTTTTGTCGGAAATGCGCGCCGCTTGCTGCATGTTATGCGTCACTATGACAATTGTATATTCTTTTTTCAGTTCCGTGACAAGGTCCTCGATTTTCGACGTGGAAATCGGATCGAGCGCCGAGGTGGGCTCGTCCATCAGAAGCACCTCCGGCTCCGTCGCGAGGGCGCGCGCGATACACAGGCGCTGCTGCTGGCCTCCCGACAGGGAGAGCGCGTTCTTTTTGAGCCTGTCGTTCACTTCGCCCCATATCGCGGCGTCCCTCAGAGATTTTTCGACCATCATATCGAGTTTGACCTTGGAGCGGATGCCGTGTGTCCTGGGCCCGAAGGCGACGTTGTCGTAAACGCTCATCGGAAACGGGTTGGGTTTTTGGAACACCATCCCCACCCGTTTGCGAAGCATGTTCACGTCTATCGCGCCGTAAATATCCTCGCCGTCCAGGCGGACATTGCCGGTTATTCTGCAGCCCTCCACGAGATCGTTCATCCTGTTGAGCGTCTTGAGGAGCGTCGATTTGCCGCACCCCGACGGGCCGATGAACGCCATGATCTCGTTCGGCTCTATGTTCAGGTTTATGTTTTTCAGCGCGTGGAAATCGCCGTAGTACAAATCCAAATCGGTTACGCTGATTTTATTCATTGCGGCCTCCCGCTATTTTTTTCGCCATGTACGCGGACGCGGCGTTTATACAGAGAACCAGGCAGATGAGCACCAGCGCCGTCGCGTAAGACTGTTTCAAATACAGCCCCTCGCTGGACAGGCTGTACATATGAACTGACAGCGTACGGACGGAGGAGAAAAAGCTGTCGGGCAATTTCGCCACAGTTCCGGCGGTGAAGATGAGCGCCGCGGTTTCGCCAGCAATCCTGCCGATAGCTAGGATTATCCCCGCCAGTATGCCGGGCATGGCCGACGGAAGCACGATGGCGAACACCACTCGCAGACGCCCGGCCCCGAGTCCGAAGCTGCCCTCGCGGTACGAATCCGGGACGGATAGAAACGCTTCCTCCGCTGTGCGCATTATGAGCGGCAGGACCATTACGGCAAGCGTGCACGCCCCCGCGAGCAGCGAATAACCCCATCTCAGGTATACTACGAATAAAAGCATGCCGAAAAGCCCGTACACAATGGACGGTATGCCCGCGAGAGTTTCGGACGCGAGCCGCACCGCCGAGACCAGTTTGCTGCCCCGCCTTGCGTATTCCACCAGATAGATAGCGGCGAATATTCCGAGAGGCGCGGAGAACATGAGCGACAAAAAAGCCATCAGGACGGTATTTATGAGGGATTGGGTGAGGGAGACATTTTCACTGGAGTACGTCCATGAAAACAACTCGGGCGAAATATTGGGGATCCCCATTACGGCGATATATCCGATGAGAAACACGATGATGAGCGCGGTGACGCCTCCTGCCGCGTATACGAGAACCCGGAGCGTCAACGAGAGAGGGTCGTGTCCGGGAGCGCGCTGTTTTTTCACAGTGTTTTACGTTTTAACACGGAGAAAAGACAGTTTATCATCAGGATGAAGACAAACAGCACGACCGCAGTCCCGATCAGCGCCTCTCTGTGCAGGTCCGTGGCGTAGCCCATTTCCAGGACGATGTTCGCCGTAAGCGTCCGGAGGCCGAGGAATGGGCTTTTGGGTATGACCGATTGATTCCCGGCGACCATTATGACCGCCATTGTCTCCCCGATAGAGCGTCCGATGCCCAAAATGACGGCCGCCATGACGCCGGATCTCGCCGCAGGGAGTATGACGAAAAAAGCCGCGCGCTCGTGCGTAGCCCCAAGCGCCAGCGCTCCTTCGCAGTAACTTTCGGGCACGGCGCGGATTGCCGCCTCCGAGACGGTGATTATCGTCGGGAGAATCATCATCCCCAGAAGTATGGAGGTAGTAAGCATGCTTTTGCCGCTCCCTCCGAACAGGGCGCGGGTGGCGGGGACTATGACCACCAGGCCGAAAAATCCGTAAACGATGGACGGTATGCCGGCGAGCAGTGAAACGGCCGGGTTCAAAATCCCGTACAATCGCCTGGGGCAGAAACGCGCCATGAACACGGCCGTAAGTATCCCGAGCGGCGCTCCGGCAAGAATAGCGCCCGCCGTGACGTACACGCTTCCCAATATCATGGGCGCTATCCCGTACAAATTGTTTCCGGGCCTCCATCTCGTTCCGGTGAGAAAGTTGAGCGGCCCAATCTTGCCGATCGCGGGCAGGCCGTTCGCGAAGATAAAAAGGCAGATGAGCAGCACGCACAGAATTGATGCGCAGGCTGCCGCCAGAAATACCACCCGCATGAATCTTTCTTTGGTATTGCCGATATTGCCCGTCATGCCCCCATCTGCCTTGGGCGGTTAATTCAGTTCGGCCCAGTCGGTTACCGATCCCGTGAAAATCCCCTTGACCTGAGCTTTGGTCAGGTTGTCGATTGGGTTTTTATTGTTCACTATGACCGCTATGCCGTCCATCGCTATGACCGTGCCGGTAATCCCCTTGGCTGTCTCGCTCTCTTTCAGTTCGCGCGAGGACATTCCTATGTCGCAGATGCCGGATATCGCCGCGTTTATGCCCGTTGACGAGTCGCTTTGCTGAATTTCGACGTTCGCGCCAGGGTTGATCTTCACGTAGGCTTCCTTCAGTTTTTCCATGACCGGAGTGACGGAAGACGAACCGGCCACGACTACCTTGCCCGAATTTTTGGGGCCGTTGAACGGGCCGTTGTCCTTCACGCGTATGTAACCGTTCTTTTCGATGACATTCTGCCCGTCCGCGCTCATCAGAAAGCTCATGAAATTCGCCGCGTCGCGGCTGAGATCGCTTTTTACGGCAATTATAAACGGACGTGAAACCGTGTACTTTCCGCTGTTGATATTGTCCACAGTCGCCGCGGCGCCGTCGATTTTCACAGCTTTGACCGTGTTGTTCAGAGAACCGAGCGATATGTAGCCTATGGAGCTTTCGCTGCCGGCGATGGACGTCATCATCACCGCCGTGTTGTTGGTTATTTCCGCGTTATCTGTGGTGTTATCGACTTTTTTTTCGTCCTGGACTCCGAACAGCTCGATAAATGCTCCTCTTGTCCCGGAGCCGTCCTCACGGGACACGACGGTGATGGGGCTTGCTTCCGCGTCCTTCGCGAAGATACATCCGGTGAGAGCGAACGATAGAACCGCTGTGACAAGTGTGAAGATGGCTGTTTTTCTCAAAGCTGATATTCCCTCCTCGTATTTTTGTTTCTGATTACGGGTAAAGTCTATCGGCGTTGTGTCAAAACAGAAACAGCCTCTCTGTCAAATCTGTGTAAAGTTTCGCGCAACCACGCCGGAGCGCGTTCCTTTTGCGCCTGTATCGCGTACTGTATCTGCCTGAAGCGAGCTATGACAAGAACGACACGAATCCCTGTATTACGAAGGCGTTCACTATATCGACGAAGAACGCCCCGACTATGGATATGATGTAAAAGGCTCTCGGCGCCGGGCCGTGCGCGCTGGTGATCGCCTGCATGCTGGCGATGGCGTTGGGGGTCGCGCCCATGCCGAATCCGCAATGTCCGCCGGCGAGGACGGCGGCTTCGTAGTCGCGGCCGTTGAACTGGAATGTGATGAAAATGGCGTAGACCGTCATCAGAATGGTCTGTCCGGCGAGTATCACGAGCATGGGGCCGGCCAGATCGGAGAGTTCCCATATTTTCAGAGACATCAACGCCATCGCCAGGAATATCGAGAGAGCGGTCGAACCTATCATCTCAGCGAGACGGACGTTGAACCTGTACATCGGCGTGAAGTCAGCCACATTGCGAATAACGATGCCTGCCATGAGAGCGAAGAGGTAGGTGGGGACTTTAATACCGTGTTTGCCCGCGAACTTATAAAGAAAAGCCCCAACGCTTATACAGAGCGCGAACTGGAAGAGAGTGCGGAGGATGTCGCCCTCGCGTATGGGCGTGCGCTTTTCGGTTTCGATCTCCGCGCCGGACGTGTCGGGTTTGGAGGCTGCCCGCTCCGAGGATTTGAGGTTGTTACGGTTTATCAGCAGCCGCGCGATTGGGCCGCCGATCAGCGATCCTGTTATCATGCCGAAAGTCGCCGACGCCATCGCCATTTCCATGGCCCCTTCCAGATGGAACTCTTCGATGAAATAATTGGCGAAGGTAGCGCCGGTGCCGTATCCGCCTGTCATGGTGACGGAGCCGGCCAGAAGGCCCATCAGGGGGTTGAGGCCGGTGAGGCGCGAGAGCCCCCATGACGCGAGATCCTGAAATACCGTAAGCGCCGACGCGACCACGAGGAAGATAAAGAGCTTGACGCCGCCTTCAGCTATGAATTTTACGCTCGCTCCCATGCCTATGGATGTGAAAAACGCGATCATGAACACGTCCTGAAGCGTGGCGTCGAACCGCAGATCGATGCCGCGCGATTGCATCCCCCAGTTCAGCAGCGAGAATATCAGCCCGCCTATGACGGGAATCGGGATGCTGTATTTGGGAAGCGCGCTTATCCTTTTGCTGAAAAACGATCCGACAAACAGCAGAAATATAGCGAAAGCCACGGTTTCGATCATGCCCAGATTTACCGTAAATCCCATAAATCATCACAACCTTCGATGTATGATGATCGTACCCTGGCGCATTATATCAAGCCCGTTGCCGGATTATCATCGTTCTTTCCCGCAATTTACCGTAGTCCTTTTACGCACGGGCGGCAATCGCGGTGAATTTTGTCCGAGGAGAGCGGCGAAATATCTCCGCGCGTTGCCTGTCGCCGCGATATGCCAAGCGAGGCTATCCGCCCTCCACCATAGTAAGCCCTATCTTCCCGCGCTCTTTGTCGATGCTATCGACCCATACTTTCACAGTGTCGCCGACCGCGACGACCTCGCTCGGGTGCTTGACAAATCGGTTCGCCATCTTGGAGACGTGAACAAGTCCGTCCTGCTTAACGCCGATATCGACGAACGCGCCGAAGTCGACG
>JAISYN010000061.1 GCA_031269915.1 Synergistaceae bacterium | reverse complement strand
TTCACGCGGAGCAGTTCGACGTGTCCGATAAGTTCGTTGAACGTGTGAGCGCCGACCATCGCCATCCATTCCCTGACCTCCATGGCCAAAAACCGCATGAAATTCTCCACGTGTTCCGGCTTGCCCCCGAATTTTTTTCGGAGCGCCGGGTTTTGCGTCGCTATCCCGACCGGGCACGTGTCGAGGTTGCAAACCCTCATCATGTCGCAGCCCAGCGCCACCAGGACGGAGGACGCAAAACCGAATTCTTCCGCGCCGAGCAGGGCCGCTATCACGATATCGCGCCCCGTCAGCAGCTTGCCGTCGGTTTCGAGAGTGACGCGGTTTCTGAAATTATTCAGCAGAAGCGTCTGATGAGCCTCGGCCAGACCGAGTTCCCACGGCAGGCCGGTGTGCCTTATGCTGCCCCGCGCGGCGGCTCCCGTTCCACCGTCGTAGCCGCTTATGGTTATCACGTCGGCAAGCCCTTTGGCGACTCCGACCGCTATCGTGCCGACTCCGGCCTCCGATACCAGCTTTACGCTTATTCTCGCCCGTCTGTTCGCGTTCTTGAGGTCGTGAATCAGTTGGGACAGATCCTCTATCGAATATATGTCGTGGTGCGGCGGCGGGGAAATCAGCGCCACGCCGGGCGTCGAGTTTCTGGCCCGGGCGATCCACGGATACACTTTCGTGCCGGGAAGATGCCCGCCCTCGCCCGGCTTCGCGCCTTGTCCCATCTTGATTTGTATCTCGGCCGCGTTGTTCAGGTACGCTATCGTCACCCCGAATCGCGCGGAAGCCACCTGCTTTATCGCGCTCGACGAATTCAGCCCGTCGGCGCGCGGCGCCCAGCGCTCCGGAACCTCGCCTCCCTCGCCGCTGTTGCTCTTCCCGCCTATGCGGTTCATCGCTATGGCGATACATTCGTGAGTCTCCGGGCTTATCGAACCGTACGACATCGCGCCCGTCTTGAAACGCTTCATGATATTCTCCGCCGGTTCCACGGAGTCGAGAGAGATCGGCTTGCCCCGCGTCACTATGTTGAGCAGCCCTCTGATGTTCTTGAGGTAATCCGTCCTGCTCGAGGCCATCGCCGAAAATTTCTTGAAGGTATCGTAGTCTCCCGTGCGGCACGCCTGTTGCAAATAGTAAATACTCTCGGGGTTGAACAGATGATGCTCCCCGCCGTGACGCCATTTCATTTCCCCGCCGGGATCGAGCGGTTCGCCGGCCATGAGGGAACTGAACGCCTCCTCGTGCCGTGCCCGGCTCTCATTCTCTATCTCTTTCAGCGTCACGCCGCCTATTCTCGTGGTAGTCCCGGTGAAATACTCGTTCACCACCTGTTCGCTCACGCCCAGGGCCTCGAATATCTGCGCTCCCTGATAGCTTCGCACCGTCGAAATACCCATCTTGGAGATGACCTTGACGATCCCTTTGGTGAGGGCGTCAATGTAGTTCGACATGGCCGTATCCTCGTCGGCTTTCAGCGCTTTGCGCGAGGCCATGTCCCTGATGATCCTGAAAGAGAGGTACGGGTTTACGGCGTCAGCGCCGTATCCTACCAATGCCGCGATATGGTGCACCTCTCTCGGTTCGCCGCTTTCGATGATGACGCTCACCCTGGGGCGGGTCTTTTTTCGGATAAGATGATGATGCAGCGCCCCGGTCGCGAGCAAAGCGGGAATCGGCACCCTGTTTTCTCCCGCGCCCCTGTCCGAAAGCGTCAAAATATTATAGCCGTCCGCGACCGCTATGTCGGCGGCGAGAAGTATATTGTCGAGCGATTTCTTGAGGCCGTTCGATAGTTTGTCGTTGAAAAGCATCGGCAGCGTTATGGACTTGAAACCGCGCTCATTTATGTTGCGGAGCTTCAACAGTTCCGAATCCGAGATCACGGGGGTTCCGTGGCGTATCATGCGGCAGTTTTCCGGCCCCGGCGAGAGCATATTTCCCTCGCTGCCGAACTGCACCGAGGACGACGTGACATTCGCCTCCCGGAGCGCGTCGAGCGGGGGGTTGGTCACCTGCGCGAACATCTGCTTGAAGTAGTTGTAAAGCAGTTGGGGCCTCTCGGAGAGCACGGCCGGCGGAATATCGGCGCCCATCGATGATATGGGCTCGTCCGCGTTTTCCGCCATCGGTTTGAGCGTGAGGATCAAGTCCTCCCACGTGTAACCGAATATTTTTTCCGCTTCCAAAAGCGCGCAGGGCTCGAAATCCGCGTTCTCCGTGGAGGCGAAAAGCGACTCCAGGCCGATGAGGTTCTTCATCAGCGCCTGTTCGTAAGGCGAAAGCCTGCCCGCCTCGCGTTTCTCCCTCATTATGTCGCGCCATCTGACGCCGGGACCGCGATTCGATGGCAGGCCGCTCAGTTCGAGTATGTTCTCGCTCACCCATTTTTTGAACGGCGCGCCGGACGCCACGGACGATTTTATCTCGTCGTCCTCAATTATTCTGCCCTCGCGCGTGTCTATGAGAAGCATCCGTCCGGGGCGCAGCCTGTCCTTGCGTATGATCTCGGAATCCGGTATGGGTAGAACCCCTACCTCGCTCGACAGTATGACCATATCATTTTTCGTCACACAGTATCTCGACGGGCGGAGCCCGTTCCTGTCGAGCCTCGCGCCGGCGATAACTCCGTCGGTGAAGGCTATTGCCGCGGGGCCGTCCCAGGGCTCCATCAGGCAGCTCGAATATTCGTAAAACGCCTTCCTGTCGGAATCCATCGCGTCGTCCTTCTCCCACGGCTCCGGGATTGCCATCATCAGGGCGTGCGGGAGGCTGTAACCGGCGTTTATCATAAAGGTCAAAAAGTCGTCGAGCATGGCCGAGTCGCTTCCGTCCTCGTTGATGATCGGCAGGATTTTTTCGTAGTCCGCGCCGTACTTTTCGGATTCCAGAATGGACTCGCGCGCCTTTATCCAGTTGACGTTGCCGCGAATGGTGTTTATCTCCCCGTTGTGTATGATGTGCCTGATGGGATGCGCCCTCTCCCAACTGGGGAACGTATTCGTCGAGTAGCGCGAATGAACCAGGGCGATGGAGCTTTCCACGTCCTCGTCGCGAAGGTCGATGTAAAACGCGTCCATCTGCCTGGGGATCAGCATGCCCTTGTAGACGATCGTCCTCGACGATATGCTCGCCAGGTAAAAATAAGGATCGGACTCCATGTACTTGACGTTTCTTATCTGTGCTAAGGCGTGTTTTGAAACGACATACAGCTTTCGCTCGAAATCCTCGCGCGGCATGCCATCAGTACGCCTGATGAAAACCTGGACGATCGCCGGGCAGACGCCGCGCGCCGGTTTGCCCACGGCGGCGGGATATGTGGGCACATGGCGCGCGCCTATGACCTCCATCCCTTCGGAAGCGACGATGCTTTCGAATATCGCGAGCGTCTTTTCGCGCCGCGGCTCGTCGGGCGAGGCAAACATCATGGCGACTCCGTATCCGCCCTCGTCTGGCAGATCAATCCCCCTTCCGGCGCAGTCGCGTTTCAAAAAACGATGGGGAATCTGCAACAGTATTCCAGCGCCGTCCCCCACATCCGGATCGGCCGCGACTCCGGCTCTGTGCGTGAGATTGATCAGCGCCCTCAGCGAGTCCCTCACGAGAGCGTGTGATTTTACGCCCTTGATATTCACGAGCATACCAATTCCGCAGGCGTCATGTTCAAATTTCGGGTCATATAAACCTTTTTTAGAGTATCGGCAATGATTTCTTTCTTCCATAAGCGTTCCTTCTTTCAAAATAATTTTTCTGTTAATTCAAAAAATTCATTGCGGGAGTTTAACACAATACCGGAGTTCAATGCAAGCATGAAAAATAAAAAATTTTGTATATTAATCGACCGTATATGCGCGGCAGCGAGATTATTTTGTATATTTTGATCTAAATAACTGCGTAAGCCTGATTAAAAACTAATTTATGTATATTAATATTGTCGTCAAGCGTATAATTTTAAAAAATACTTGACTAAAATTATTTTCTGAGTAGAATGGCCGGCATTGAACAAATTTTATTTCGGGAGGTGAGTTTTGAAGCAGCGTTAATTTAGGGGCAGTTTTTTGAGAAAAGTGAGGAGGATGCAAAATGTTTTCGTCGGTCGACACGATTTGGGTTCTTTTGGGGGCAATACTGGTGTTTTTTATGCAAGCGGGGTTCGCGATGGTTGAAACCGGCTTCACGAGGGCCAAGAACGCCGGCAACATCATCATGAAAAATTTGATGGATTTCTGCATAGGATCGGTCGCGTTCTGGGTTTTGGGTTTCGGGATCATGTTCGGTTCAGACATAAGCGGTATTATCGGCAAGATTGATTTTTTAATCCGAGGCAACTATGATTCCACGTTCCCGACCTACGCGTTCGCGATCTTTCAGACGGTTTTCTGCGCGACCGCCGCGACCATAGTCTCCGGCGCAATGGCGGAGAGGACGAAATTTTCCGCTTATTGCATTTACAGTTTCGTCATCAGCCTGGTGATCTACCCGATCTCGGGCCACTGGATATGGGGCGGCGGATGGCTTGCCGCGAGAGGCTTCCACGATTTTGCCGGCTCCACGGCCGTCCACATGGTCGGCGGCGTGGCGGCTATGGTAGGGGCTTTTCTCCTCGGCCCCAGAATCGGAAAATACGACGCGGAGGGGCATGTACGGGCGGGTGTAGATATTTTTTTATGGTATATCAGATATGGAAAAGAGGGTCAGAGAGGGAACGACAATGTGATAAGAAAGGTTTTTCGACATCCAACGACCATAAATTGCTTTCCACTTTTGATTTCAGTGTAAGCATGGCTTGTGCCGTGGCGGTGTTCCAACGCATGCCGGCTCTCTTTAAGCGGTCTTGGAGGACGATTTTGTTTCCGCTTTCTACCGCGCCGCTACCAATAAAATAGCCTTTTTTCTCGTATGATGCATAGTCGATGTTATTGATGTTGTTTGAGATATAGCCATAGAGATTAACTGGGCAATTGTGCGGTTTTTTGTTCCTGAAGGGCTCCAACTCGGTCAAAACATCACGGTATCCGCTCGTTTTAAGCCTGTCACAAATGTCTTTCGCCCATGCTTTGTACTTGGGTCCATCCATGTTAAATATATGCTTTGCATAAGTGTTGACATTTTCGCACAGATGGAAGAAATCAAGGATGTGTTGTGCGTCTGGAAATAGTTCCTCCGCCATGTTACGTATCCACACGGCACCGTCGCTGAGGAGGACAGTCTCTTTGAATCGCCCGTAACCTCCGCGTAAAGCGCAGGCAAACAAGTGTTTTTTAAATTCCGACGCGGCGCCAATGTAACTGACATACTCTTTTTTGAGGATCCGGTGCTGCCTTTGGCCCTTTTTGTCAGTCCAATAATGGATATCTTTCGACGAAAACACTTCCCCCAGTTTATTTTCGCGCCATGTGGAACCCGTCTCATCTTTTAATCTCGTATTGAGAGCGGCACCGTCAGTTTGTATGTACAACACGCCGTCACGGTCTTTCGGGAAGTGAAGTTTACCGCTGTCCAACGCGGCGAACACTTCATCCGCCTTCTGACAATCGTTTCCGAACACCACGTCCCCGACAAAGTTGGCGACCAACCTGACTGTATCGTCATTTACTTTTATGCGTGATATTTCGGAGATAGCATCTTCGGCCCTTTGGTAGGAGCACTGATTTTGCGCCCAGTAGGCAATTCTAAGCATCGCTGCCGGCGTGATTTTGAACGGCAAGCCGGCTAGTCCGAGATAGCAGTCAAGCGGGGCAACGCTTTTGGCTCTCGCGAGCCTCATGAGTTTCTCTTTGCTGCCTATATCCTGTGGTATCAACAAATACCGCGAAAACGAGATTTGTCCCAGTGACGTGATTATTGAAATCGAAGTTTTTATATGTGTGCGCAACGTTATCTTGCGGAGTCGATACTCTCTTTTTTTTTTACGGATTAAATCCCGTTCGTCCACAGTACTCATAAGTTCTCTAACCATATCTGAATATATATTATTGGTATTATTTTGCAATTCCGACCATAATTGTTCGATTTCAAACATTGTAATAAAGTTCTCCGCATCAGAGGTTCCCGCTTCGAACTTTTCTTTGAATTCCTCTATTAACCGCTCTATTTCAGCCAATTTAATGCCAGTCGAGCCTCTTGTGTCACCATCATCCATATACTGACATCTCCCTTTTTCAGCAGTATATCATCAAATAGTAAATCTGTAAATACCAAAAATTTATATCTACACCCTGTACGGGCGATACCGGGACACAGCCTCACCCTCGGCGCGCTGGGAGTGTTCATACTCTGGTTCGCCTGGTTCGGTTTCAACGGCGGCTCGACCGTTTCCGCCACCGGGGACGAAACGCTGGTCTCGATGGGCTCGATAATATTCAACACGAACCTGGCGGCGGCCACGGCGGCCAACGCGGTGATGCTCATTACCTGGCTCAGGTACGGCAAGCCCGATGTCTCGATGACCTTGAACGGGGCGCTCGGCGGACTGGTCGCCATCACGGCCGGATGTGACGCCGTGAGCCCAGTGGGGGCTTTCCTCATCGGTCTCATAACGGCGCCGGTTCTGGTATTCGGCATCGAATTCATAGACCAGAAGCTGAAGATCGACGATCCCGTCGGCGCGATCGGGGTGCATGGCGTTTGCGGGGCTCTCGGGACCATATTGACCGGCGTCTTCGCGTTGGACGGTGGCCTGTTCTACGGCGGCGGCGGCTCGATGGTCGTGACCCAGATAATAGGGGTAGCGGCGGTGGCGGCATGGACGTCCGTGACTATGGCGGTAGTCTTTTCCGTCATAAAAGCCTTCGTCGGATTGCGCGTGAGCCGCGACGAAGAAGTCGAGGGCCTCGATATCCGCGAGCACGCCCTCGCGAGCAGTTACGCCGACTTCATGCCGGTCGTCGTGGCGTCGGAAGGTGTGCCCGTAATCGAACCGGTTCTTTCCGCAACTCCCGGCATTGATACTGTTTCTCTCGCCGAGGCCAAAAAAATGCTTGGCGAGCATCCCAAGATGACGAAGGTGGAAATATATACAAATCCCAAGAAGCTCGATGCCTTGAAAGAATCGCTGAACGATATCGGCATTACGGGGCTCACCGTGACGGCGGTCACCGGGTGCGGCGCGCAGAAGGGGAAGAAAGAGATATACCGCGGGGCCGAAATGAAGATGACCCTGCTGCCCAAGGTGCGGGTGGAAACGGTTGTGTGCAAGGTTCCCGTGAGCAAAGTCGTGGAAGCCGCGAAATCCGTTCTTTTCACCGGATCGGCGGGCGACGGCAAGATATTCGTCTACGACGTGGAAAACGTAATCCGCGTGAGCACGGGCGAGGAGGGGTTCGACGCCTTGCAGTACGATTACGACAAAGTGCGTGAGGAAGGCATCGAGGCCTTGAAATTCGACTACGAAAGACAGGTTAACGAAGCCAGCTAGTCTGTCTTTGCGGACGGCGGCGAGAGACGTCGACGGAGCGTACCCCCGGCGGGGAGGCCGTTTGTTTCACGGCTTCCCCGCTTTTTATCACCGATCCACCGTTTACCATCGAATATGCAAGACGTAGAATTCGGTCGCCAACTCAAAACATCTGGACAATGATACTGCTCTTCCGATTTCCCCGCATAGCGTGGGGCTTAATGTGACGGCGAGTTATCGTCCATACTTTGCGCGCGGATTGTATAGGTATCGCCTATATAATCCCCCACTTTTTGCTATTAGACGATTGCCGCACTCAGGAGATATAGTGATTTTACAAAATAACATTGACGAATTTGAGAAAGCGGATGCCATACATGGATTTTTTCAAGTTGGTGTTCTTTTGTGAGAGCACTATAAAAATTGAAAGGACGTTGCGTTTATGATCGACACTTTGAACGGAATCAAGGTAATTTCTTTCACACGCGCGGCAGCGGGTTCCGGATGCGCAAAAATTCTGGCGGAATACGGCGCGGAAACATATCTGGTGGAACCTTTGAAGGGGCACCCGCTTCGTAAGCTCAACTATTATGAAATGTATCACGGAAATATGAAAAGTATCCCGATAAACATCAGAACACCCAAGGGCATCGAGATTATGCACCGCATGCTTGCCGAAACAGACGTTTTCGTCAGCAATTACAGGCCGCAGGTGCTGAAAAATATTGCTCTGGATTATGAATCTCTGTGCGAAACATATCCCCGCCTCATCCACGCGACGCTCACGGGTTACGGCGAAATCGGTCCTGTCGCGACAAAGCCGGGTTTCGACATAACCACTTATTGGGCAAGGGCCGGAATTATCAACGATATCATGGAACGCGGCGCGCCTCCGATTGTAGTTCCATCAGGCTTAGGCGATATTGAATGCGGGAAATCCCTCGCTATGGGCGTCATAGTCGCGCTCATGGATCGCTTGAATACCGGACATGGCATGAAAGTGACGTCCTCGCTATATTCTGAAGGTTTATACGCAAACCATTGCGCGATAATCGATCAGCAGTACGGCGTAAAGTTTCCGAAGACGAGGAAAGACCCCGGCCGCGCGATGAAAAACTCCTTCAAATGCAAGGACGGCTGGATTCAGACCATGACGCTTAATTGGGAAAGGGATTTTCCAAACTTTTTACGCATTGTCGGACGCGAAGACCTTATCGGGAACCCTAAGTGGACCTGCATGGCTGATACGGAAGGTGAAAACGCCATTGAGCTTACCGAGATATTCGACGAGGGTTTTGCGAAGATTACCGTAGAGAAGGCTGTCGAACAATTGGAGGCGGCGGATATTGCGTGCAGCGCGTATTATCCCGGTATTTTCAGCGTAAGCGACGAACAGGCTGAAGAAAACAATTACTTCGAGGATATAGAGGATATCAGGCAGGGTAAAAAGTTTCGCATCCCGCGTGTTCCGGTGCAATATGGCGCCAACCCAACCTATGGCGCTTCCCATTTCTCAAAGCTCGGCGAGGACACGAACGCAATTTTGAAGCAGTATGGCTACTCTGATACGGAAATTAAACAACTCATCGCAGATGAAGTAGTCTATGCCATGCAGTAAAGTTCTCCATTGCGCGAAAACCTTCTGCCCCGAGCATGAAGGAAATAGGCTTTGCATATCTCGTCATTGGAGTTACATATTTGATTTCTATTTGAAAATGGCTAAGATTTTTTATATATTCCCACAAAAAAGAAAGGAAACGTGAAATGGTAGAGTATCTTTTGGCAACAGACGAACAACGCGAACTGGCTGAACTTGCGGGACAAATTTGCGAAAAAGAACTGGCGCCGCAAATAAAAGCTCTGGAAGCGGCAAATAACGGTCTGGGCGCATATCCCTGGGATGCGCACCATAAATTAGCCGATGCCGGACTGTATGCCATGAACGTACCGAAGGCATATGGTGGCCGGGATTTGGGAAATGTCACCCGCGCGATGGTTATGGAAGAAATCAGCAAGACGGACTGTGGATTTGCGTTCAGTTTCCGTGGCTTAGGCGATAAGTTCGACACCATACTGAACTCCCATATTTCAGAGGAAGAAAAAAAGGCCTGGGCTGAGAGAATTTTGCGTGGAGACGCCGGTGGAGCTTTCGCGTTGACCGAGCCGGAGGCCGGTTCAGACGCCTCGGCTCTTCAATCGACCGCAGTCAAAGATGGCAATGAATGGGTGATCAACGGCACGAAGTGCATGATAAATAATGCCGGCACCGCCTCTTACTTTGGTGTTTTTGCGTGGACAGACAAGAGCGTCAGCGCGGGAAAAGGTGTTACGTGCTTTTTGGTCGAGAGCGATCGCGACGGCGTGAGGATTCCGGAACCTGACGACATGATGGGATTGAAGCTAATGAATTGCGGCGGCATAATTTTAGAGGATGTCCGTGTTCCCGAGGACCACATCGTCGGCGAGTTAGGCCGCGGTTTCTCTACCGCTATGGGTAAATTGGATGTCGCTCGTCCATTTAATGCCGCCTTTACCTGCGGTGCCGCCCAACGCGCTATCGACGAGGCGGTTAAGTACGCGAATGAGAGGAAACAGTTCGGCAAATATATCATAGAGCATCAGGGCATCGCCTTTAAATTAGCCGAATTGCAGATGAAAGTCGACGCGGCCCGCGCCATGCTGTATTACGCCATGGAAGCCGGCGACAAGGGAATTCCGCTGGGGCGGCTGGCGAGCGCCACAAAGGCCGAAGCCATCGAATTGTGTGTCGCGGTCGCGTTCGACGCAATTCAGATACTCGGCGGTTATGGGGTTCGCAAGGAGTATCCGCTCGAGAAGATACTGCGCGATCTGCGCGCATATACCGTGATGGGCGGCACCGGAGAGATTCAGCGAAAAATTGTCGCAAAGACCATGATGATCAAGCATTAGGCATACACTTCCACAATCACATATATCGAACAAAGAAGGAGATCGGAACAAGTGGCATACAAAGAACACTATGACGGAATTGATTTTGCGATGAAGGAGCATGTCGTCTCCTTAACGTTCAATAATCCGTCAACTTTGAATTCGTTGAGCTATGACGTGTTTATGTCTATCAACGAGATTTTTGAAACGATGACTAATGACGATAACGTTTGGGGCGTCATCATAACCGGCGCGGGCAAGAGTTTTATCGCCGGTGCCGATCTTTCCGACAAGCGTATGCAGGGCGCGAATTTCAAAGGTCCAGTCACACTGCGCGAGGTCCGGCGCAATATCGTCCATGATTCCATGCGCCACATACTTGACTTCGAGCGGCCCGTCATCGCGGCGATCAACGGATATTGCTTAGGCGGCGGCGCGGACCTGGCCAGTTGCTGCGACTTTCGTATCGCCAGCAAAAAAGCGAAGATCGGGTATCCTGAGGTCAAATTAGGCGGCATACCGGCTTATCTGGGAGTCACGCAGGCGATGCGCATCATGCCTCCCGCGTCAGCCAAAGAAATGCTCATGACCGGCATACACTATACCGCGGACGAGGCTCTTCGCTTGGGCTTTGTCAGCAAGGTTGTAGAACCGGATGAATTGATCCAGACGGCGGAAGCATTCATGGCGGATATCACGAAAAACGCGCCTCTCGCAATCAAGTATTGCAAAATTTGTGCCGATAGGTGCATGGAAATGTCTCTGAACTCCTCTTCCGAGATGGAGTGTCTCATTGCCGCGATTCTCGCAACGACTGAAGACGGCAAAGAAGGCAAAGCCGCGTTTCATGAGAAGCGCCCGCCTGTATGGGCAGGTCGTTAAATGCAACCGTGATTTGGAATATCTGTAACCGTACAGTACATTAAGGAGTAGTCGAAGAGTATGTCTCATAAAATTGGTTTTATAGGATTGGGCACTATGGGTATGCCGATGGCAAAAAAAATCCTGAAAAAATTCGGCAGCCTTCTTGTATCTGACCTCGTTCAAGAAAAAAAGGAGGAATTGCGTAAAGCGGGCGCGGACGCAGCAAGTGACAATATCCAGATCGCAAAAGATTGTGACGTGATTTTCCTGTCCTTGCTCATGCCCGCAATCGTGGAGGATGTGGTCGCGGGGGTGGACGGGCTTTTGAAACACGGACACCCTGGTCAGTACATCATCGACACAAGCACAATTCCCTATGGATTGAGCGCCAAGCTCTGTGAGCTTGCGAAAGAAAAAGGCATAACATATGTCGACGTCCCAATCAGCGGCGGCGCGGGGCGCGCGGCTGACGGAACGCTTTCCCTCATGGCGGGAGCGACAAAGGAAGAAATGGATAGTGCACAGTTGCCGCAATATCTTGAAGTGATCGGGAATAAAATCCACTATGCCGATATACGAGGCGGCGGCATCGGGCTGAAGATTCTCAACAATATGCTCTCAAAGGCGATCTTATTCGCGGATGCTGAAGCCGTTCTGCTCGCGGAGCACATGGGAATCCCTTTTGAAAAGCTGTATAACGTGATTATGTCCAGCTCTTCACAAAACGAAATATTGCGGATCAAGCGTGAGCACATTGCGAACCATGATTATAGCGCAAGTGCCAAATCGTACTTCCCGGTCACGGGCACGCTGAAAGATTTGGATTTGGCTAGACAGCTCGGCGACGAGACGGGGATTTCAAGCTTCGGCTGCAATAACATGATTCAGTGGTACCGCATCGCTCAACAGCGCGGTTATGGAAATTTGGATTCATCTTCCATAGTGGAGTTGCTGCGCGAACTTGAACCTACGAAATAGGAGGAGGGAGTTTTACCATGCCATATATCAATATCAGCATTTTCCCTGGACACCCGAAAGAACGCAAAGCGCGAATCGCAAAAAAAATTTCTGACATAATTCATGAGGAAGCAAATGTCCCGAATGAACTCATTTGGGTTACATTCCAGGAAATCCCTCCTGATGAATGGGCTATAGGCGGAAAAATGTGCGCTGGAAGCGACGAGAAAAAATAGAATCGCATACATGTTTGGCATTGTTGATTTTTAACAAATAAATTTACCAAAAGAAGGAATTCAATTGTCTCAGGATATCGCTTTTCAACTGGCAGAACATGCCTCTTCTCTGCATTTTGACGATTTATCAGGCTCCGCTGTGGAAGCTACCAAAAAGGATATTTTTGACAGCCTTTCAACTGGTATTGCCGGATCGTCCGCACGTGGCGTAAAAGAAATGCTGGAACTTGCTGACGAGTGGGGCGGAAATCCAGTGTCAAGGGTTTTCGTGTTTGGCAAGAAATATCCGGCACATGTCGCAGCCTGGATCAATACAGTTATGATCCACGGCTATGATTATGACGATACGCACGATGTAGCGATGCTGCACAGCGGCTCGGTGATCGTATCGAGCGCGCTGGCCGCCGCTGAAAAAATGGGCGGGGTGCGTGGCAGCGATTTGTTGGCGGCTATTGCCGCGGGCCTCGATATCCATTGCCGTCTTGGGCTCTCCGCTACTGTGGGTATTGTGGAAAGCGGCTGGATATACACGCAATTGTTGGGGGTCTTTGGCGCGGCGGCCGCCGCCGGGCGAGTGATGCGCCTCGACAAAGAAGAGATGCTCAACGCCCTTGGTATTGCTTACAGCCAAGCGGGCGGCAGTTATCAAGCCATCACGGATTCCGCCTGGACAAAGCGCATGCAGCCCGGATTCGCTTCCAAAGCTGGAATTATCGCGTGCGAGATGGCAAAAAAAGGTGTGCGCGGAATCCAGAATACATTTGAAGGCAAGTACGGATTTTACAAAGTTTACCTGCATAATCGATATAATCCAGATGCGATCCGTGCTGATCTCGGCGTAAAGTTTGCTCAGGAAGATATGGCTTTTAAGCCCTGGCCGTGCGGGAGGCCCAATCAGCCTTCAATAAACGTAGCGCTCGAGGCCAGAAAGAAATTCAACTTGAAACCGAACATGGTAAAACGCGTCGATATTCTGATGAATGAGCATCTATATGTGGCGGGCTGTGTTCCCGAGAAAGTGCGAAAGCACCCCACCACTATTGTAGAAAGCCAGTTCAGCATACCGTATAGCGCCGCGTGCGCGCTCGTACATGGCAGGGTCGGCCTGTCTGATTTCACGGAGGAGGGTATCAAAAGAACCGATGTGTTGGAGATGGCGGCAAAAATTAACGGAGTCATTGATGAGCGTCTTGATAAGGAATACAGCGCAAAGGTATCTCCGGTCATCATTAAAATTGAAACTACCTCGGGAGCTGTGCTGGAGCACCGCTTGGATGTCACGTTAGGCTGCGGGGAAAAGCCCATGACTGACGCGGACATTGCGGCAAAGATGGATGACTGTATCGCGTTCAGCGCCCTGCCAATGCCTAAAGATACCGCTGAAAAGATCAGGGCGTTGGTTGACGGCATGGAGAATCTGGAGAACAGCAACGATATCGTAGAGGCTATGCAGGCATAGAGCCCACGCAGCCTTGAAATAGTCTTGTTAATTTAGTCAAGGAGGGTAATACTGATGGAACAACTGAATTACCGGCCAGGCGATCATTACAGCGCAATACCGACTTTTGAACCGAACTTACAGACGATAACGGCGGAGAAGTTCATCAAGGCTTACGACGAGGCCAACACTTTGGAGGGCCTTTGTTTTGACCGGCAAGGTGACATGTATTTTACATCCACCAACGGGAATACCGTTTTCAAAGTCGACATGCGCGCCGAAAAACTTTCGGTGATCTATCACAAGAAAAATGTCCGGCCCGCGGCAGTGAAAATCCACAAGGACGGACGCCTGTTCGTCTGTTGCGTTTCTAATGAAACAGCCGGTGGCATCATCGTGATGAATCCCGACGGGTCGGACGCGGAGTACATTCTCCGGGGTTTCAGTGTGGATGATATGGTATTTGACGCTGACGGCGGATTTTACTTTACGGACTTTATCGGCGGTTTTCGCGATCCGATTGGCGGCGTATATTATGTATCGCCTGATTTTCAAAAGCTAACCCCATTCTGCAGGAATATGTGTCAGCCAAATGGCATTGCGCTTTCGCGCGATGGATCAATTCTGTGGGTCACCGAAATGCAGGCTTCCCGGCTTCACAGATTCGTTATCCCCACCGGACGCTCGACAATCCCTTACCGCTTTATCGGTTTTGCCGGGCCGGATTCCTGCTCGATCGACGCGGATGACAATTTGTACGTGGCACTCCCCGACCAGGGGCGTATCCTGGTATTTAACCACTACGGCTCTCCAATCGGGCAGGTGCTGATACCCGGGCGCACGGAAGGGCGTCACCTTTTCACGACGCATCCCATGGTTCGCCCCGGTTTTCGTGAGCTATACATCACCACGAAGGATACTGCCCCCGACAGCGAAGGGTCTTGGGTTTTCCGGTCTGGAAGTTTTGCCGCGGGCAATGACAGAGCGTACCAGTTCTCATAACCATTACGCGCGCCAATCATAAAAAATATAAATCAGGAGGAGAAAAAAATGGGCAAACTGAGCGGCAAGGTCGGACTGATCACAGGAGCGGCGTCTGGCATGGGCAAGGCTTCGGCTGAGTTGTGGGCGTCGGAAGGCGCAAAAATGGCGATCGTGGATGTACAGGATGAAAAAGGCGAGGAGGTTGTCAATGGAATCAAAAGTCGCGGCGGGGAGGCGATGTTTGTACACACCGATGTAACCAAAGTGGCCGAGATCGAGAAGATGATCAATACAACAGTCGAGAAGTACGGCAGGCTGGACTTCTTCTGGCACAACGCAGGAAACGCCGGACCGGGACTCGTGGAGCGCACGTCGGAAGAGGAGTACGATTTCACGCTATCGCTGCATATCAAAGCGGGTTTTTTTGGGGCGAAGTTTGCGATAGAGGAGATGAAAAAAATAGGCGGCGGGGCGATCCTTTTCACCAGCTCTCTCGCGGGCTTGAAGGCATCCCGCAGCTCAACGGTCTACTCGATTTGCAAATCCAGTCTTGTGATGATGACAAAGTGTCTTGCGCTCCATTATGGCCAGTACAACATCAGGACGAATTGTATCTGCCCAGGCGCCGTCAACACGCCGCTTTGGCCGTCCTTTATGGGCCGCGACAGCGACAAGAACGACGCAAAAGCCGTCGAGGACGCCTATATCGCGAAGACCCCGCTTCATCGTTTCGGCCAGCCCGAGGATATCGCAAAAGCGTCCCTGTTTTTGGTATCCGACGAAGCGTCTTATGTCAACGGCGCGATATTGACCGTTGACGGCGGCATATCCTGTTCTTGAAAGCAAATCTTAGGGGGAATTCTCAAGTGGAAAAAAACACGGACGCATCTGTTGATTTTGCAAGAAATGTAGTAAATACCACATTTGGCAATATATCCGCCAAAGGGGTGGAATTCGCCAAGCAGGATATTCTGGACACTTTGGGGACATTGCTCGGCGGCAGCACGGCGGATGCCGGCAAAGAAGTTGTGGAGCTTGCCAAGGAATGGGGCGGTAAGCCTGAAAGCACGATCATGGCCTATGGCGGCAAAGTACCGGCGCCCCTGGCCGCTTTCTGCAACGCGACAATGGCGCATGCCCTGGATCTTGACGATACTCATGCGACTTTGCCGGTTCATATCGGGCCTATAGTTGTCTCGACTGCCTTCGCGATCGCGCAGCGTGTCGGCAATGTTGATGGCAAGGAATTCATCACGTCGGTCGCGCTCGGTGCCGATATGCTTTCCAGATTAGCGCGTGCCAGAACCTATCCGATCCATAAATACGGTTTCATGTTCACGCCGCTATACGGCTATTTTGGCGCGGCATCGGCAGCCGGTAAGCTATTGAAACTCGATGAGAGCCAGATGGTCAACGCGTATGGAATCGCCTACGCGCAGTGCGCAGGCAACGTTCAGGTCAATATCGACGATGAACACGCGCTGACCAAGAGGCTATCCTGCGGATTCGCGGCGCGGGGAGGCATTATGTCCGCCTTGCTGGCAAAGAAAGGACTGACGGGCGCTCAGCACAGCCTGGAGGGGCGTTTTGGCCTGTTTAACATCTATCAGCGCGGCGACTACGATCACGATGTCCTCGTCAAAGATATAGGCAAGGTCTACGAAATCGACAACTTGAGCTTCAAGCCCTATGCGTGCTGCCGTCAGGCTCACTCTTACATCGACGCCGCGTTGCAGTTGAAACGCAAACACTCAATAGAGCCCAGCGAGATTGACACAATCAAGGTGTTCATTAACGAATTGGCGGGCAGGGCTCTCTGCGAACCGTTCGAACTCAGGTGCGCGCCAAAGGAGGAAGTGCATGCGCAGTTCAGCATCCCATGGAACGTTGGCGTCGCTCTTGCCCACGGCAAGGTAGCCATTGATTGCATCCAAAAGGAAAACCTCAATGATGCGGCCGTTCTCGCTATCACTAAAAAGATCACCGCGGAAATTGATCCGGCTTTGGAAGGCCAGAAGCTCCTGGCGCCTGAAAAGGCAGTTGAGATTCGCATGAAGGATGGAAGAGTTCTTACATCCTCCGGCACCTCCACTCCCAAAGGTGACCCCGCAAACCCAATGTCTTACGAAGAACTGACCGCCAAGTTTATGGACTGCTTAACTTTCGCGCCCAAGAAGCTTGACAATGAGAATGTCAAAAAGGCAATCGACATGTGCATTCACCTCGAGGAGGTGAAGAATGTCGGGGATATAGCGCTGTTTCTATCGTAAGAAAAATATCGGTTACAGAGAGGAGTTTCATAAAGATGAGTAAAATGTACATTAACGGCCAACTTGTGGAGGGCAAGGGCGATCCCATCGATGTTATCAATCCGGCCACGGGGAAAGTCATCGCCACATTTCGCGGCGCAAGCGAAGCCCAGGCGGAAGAAGCGCTTAAAGCGGCTCAAAAGGCGTTTAAAACTTGGTCCTACACAAGCATCAATGAAAAACTTGGCTGGCTTTACAAGTTAAGGGACAATTGTCTTGCTAAAAAGGAAGAAATTATCGATATTCTGGCGCAGGAAACCGGCAAGGCATATGCCGACAATGAAGGTGATTTCGCCAGGTTTATCAGTTATTTCGAGTATTATGGCGAAGAGGCGAAACGAATCTATGACATTGGCCTGCCCGAATACGACGGCCACCGCGATATTCTCTGCCGGGTATTGAGACGACCGATAGGCGTAGTCGTCGGGCATCTTGCTTGGAATGTGCCCATGATCAATCTCGGCGCAAAACTTACTCCTGTCATGGCTTCCGGATGTACCTGCGTGCTCAAACCTAGCATCAGCACGCCTTTGGCAAGTTTGAAGGTCGCGGAAATCGCGGCGCAGATCGGCATGCCGCCCGGCGTATTCAATATGGTCAGCGGCCCGTCCGGCGTGATAGGGAAATATCTCAACGAAAGCAAAATCCCCGCGATGGTCACCTGTATCGGCTCAACAGCCACAGGCGTGGAGATAATGAAACAGATCGCGACATCCATCAAAAAGGTTTCACTGGAACTCGGCGGTAACGCGCCCTGCATTATCATGCCCGACGCGGATTTGGATGCCGCAACTACGTTCGTCGCAAACCGCAAAGTAGCGCAAACCGGCCAAAGCTGCGGCTGCGTCAACCGTATCTACGTCCACAGCGACGTCCATGATGAATTTACAAACAAATTGGTCGAAAAAGTCAAGGCGTTTAAAATGGGTTGGGGGAAAGACACGCCTAAACTGGTGGGATCGTTGATAGACAAAAAAGCCAGGGAAAGACTGCTCGCACTGGTCAAGGACGGCGTTGACCGCGGGGCAAAGCTCCTATATGGCGGCAGCATTCCCGACTTACCGGAACAATTTAAGGACGGCGCTTTCATGACGCCTTCCATACTGGATAACGTCAAGGACGACATGCCAGTTGCGGTTGAAGAACTGTTCGGGCCAGTCTATCCGATTTTGACTTTCAATGATTTGGATGATGTCATCGCTCGTTCCAATGACACAATCTATGGGTTGTGTTCCTTTCTCTTCGCCCATGATTCAAGGGTGATCGTCAAATGCATGGAGCAGTTGCAATTTGGACGAGTCGTGGTGAACGCTGCGCCAATCCTGGGTGCCAACCTGCCGCACACAGGTCATAAGCAGAGCGGCATCGGCACACTGTTTGGGACATGGTCATTGGATCAGTATTACAGCGTAAAGCTTGTCGCTTTGAAGCCGTAAATAATTAGCGCTTGCCTGGAATGGTGTGATAGTTGGCTCGTTTTCATACCGTTTCAGGCAAGCCGCATAAAAGGGGTGCGAAACAATTATGAGTGATAAAGTGATAGGATTTGTCGGCCTGGGGGCAATGGGTTCCGGGATGTCCAAAAATATTTTGAAGGCGACCGGTTCATTACTGGTGAGCGATCTTAGCAGGGCGCGTAAAGATGAACTCGCGGAAGCCGGCGCGACCATCGTGGACAACAAACAAATCGCGGAGAAGTGCGACATCATTTTCTTGTCTCTGCCCGGCCCGAAACAGGTCAGGGAAGTGGTTGGCGCCGATCTGGTTCCAAATGGCAAAGCCGGACAATGGATACTTGATTTGAGTACCGTGGATTCAACCACCAATTTGGACATGTATGAGGCAGCCAAAGCAAAGGGTATCAATTATGTCGATCTGCCGGTCAGCGGAGGCGCTCACGGCGCTGCCGCCGGTACGCTATCCATCATGGCTGGCGCTACCGAGGAAGAATTGGCCGAAGTCATGCCATACGTCCGGCATATCGGCAAGACCTTCAATTTCATTGGGAAACGCGGCGGCGGTTCCACCATGAAACTAATCAACAATTTCATGTCCTCATGCCATAAGTTCATTGCCGCCGAGGCTCTTGTTATGGCCGATCATTTGGATGTCGATCTGAACACCTTCTTGGATGTTATAAGCAATAGCTCGGGAATGTCCAGGGCGCTGACAGAAAAAATACCCAAGATCAAGAGCCGCAATATTGAACCGGGTTTCACCATCAATTTGGTGCTGAAAGATATGGAATTGATCATGGATATGTGCAGAGAAAAAGGCATCCCAAACTACTCTGCCAGCTTGGCCCTTCAGTGGTATCGCATGGCTCAGGCCCGCGGTTATGGACTGAAGGATTCGTCAAGCATTTTCCGCCTGATGAGAGAACTCCCAAAACAAGATAATTAATAATTGCGAAGGAGGCCGCCCATTACTTTGGTGGCCTCCTTCGCAATCACCCGGTTTTATCACCCATCCCTGAAAAACGAGTAGAAATACCCCTCGGAGTATGCTATATTATATTTCACAATGATATTATCAGAGGTAAATCGGATGATTTATGAGGATCGTTCAGGCTTAGCAAAAAAAATAGACGCAGATGTGATGTCGCCGCTGGCGGATCCTGTTGTCGAGGAAATCTACAAGGATGAAAGTGTTGCGGGACTCGCCGCGGAGAGCTTTATCGGTGCCGTGCTGTCCGAATGCGGCGAGGTGTTTGGAACCGTCGTCGAACTGACGCCGCAGAAAAGACAGACACGCCTCGGCAATCGTGGATGTTATATTGATGTATTGGCAAAGAGCGATACCAATAGAATCGCCGCCCAAGAGGTTCAGCTTTATTTCGATCCGTCTATACTTCAGCGCAACGTGCTGGGAGCGTCTTATCAGTATATAAGCGAGGCGCGTAAGGGAACGACGGCATTGGAGATGGCTGCTGAAATGCCGTACATTTCGGCAATCAACATTTTCGGGCATGTAAACAACTGTCGGAAGGACAACAGGGAACTACTCCAACCTATCCATTTTGTCTACGATAAAGAACCGCGAGACGTGGCGTTGGAGCAATTCGCGGTGTTCAATGTGCAATTGCCCTATTTCCCGGAAGCGCCGGCGAATTTCTCGAATCCGCTGTACTGCTGGAGCCGACTGCTGTATGAGATGCACTTCAATAAAAAACTGCCGGAGGAGGTATACGCGATGGAGCCGAGGATGAAAGAATTTGTCGAGAGCGACGCGGGCGCGGCGCAGTTCATCGCGCGCTATGGCGAAGCTGCCGCCAGCCCGGCGGTGCGTCAAGCATACGAAGACTGGGTGCTCGCCGATTTTCGCGAAAGAAGCATGCTGAAAGGCGCACGAGACGAGGGGATAGTAGAGGGAGAAAAAAGAGGGGAAAAGAGAGGAGAATCAAAAAGAAGCTTTGCCATAGCGAAAAATGCCATTGACATGAAAATGTCAATCAGCCAAATTGAGCAATTAACTGGGCTGACCAGAGCACAGATCGAAGAATTACAACGGTAGCGTTGAAACAATCTAAAGTGGATAATTAATAATAATCACGCAGGAGACCGCCCAAATAATGAGCGGCCTCCTGCTAATCGTTCCTGAATCAATCGTAATATTCGGGAGCGTGTTTCATACTCATAAACTGATTTTTGTCATGACCAAAGACAACTGTAGCATTGTTCTCGGCTGCGATTTTTCTAATCTTCTCAGTGGAAGCAAAATAATCAGGCACATTTTCAACGAGACCCGGAAGACGAGTGGGTGGCCCATAGTTAATGGATGTGTTGCAGGCATCGCGGACAAAGAACATGGGCCCTGTGTTTTTCAGTTTGATCATTAATCCACATAATCCTTGAGTATGACCTTTCAGATTATACATTTTTATGTCATCGAATATTTCCGTATCTTCTGTGATATATGTATACTTAGCGGCCGGCACTATGATATCTTCATACAAATAGGAATGAAACTCCCGTTTAGGTTCTTCGAATACAGATGAAACAGCGGATTCGAGTTCTTTTTTATAAACAATAACGTTGGCGTGCGGAAACAAATAGAGATAGCCGGTATGATCATAGTGCATATGCGAAAAGACAATTGTCTTGATCTCTTCTGGCTTTGTCCCGCAAAGCGCAAGTTGTTCTTCCATCGTCTGCCCGTCATCATAATAGAATGGGCACACTTCATTTACAGTTTTTGAAAAGCGTTTGCCTCCTCTTAAGGGGTCTCCATCAGGATGGCAACCGAGATCAAACAGGATTTTGCCCTCAGGATGGTCAATTAGTATCGAATCAATGGGAACCCAATCCCAGCGGTGTTTTGCTTCCTTGTCTGACACGGTAGCAACGGTAGCATTATTGACGATGATGTTAAAATCCATCTCAATACGTCCGAGATTGAGAATATAAAGCTTAATGTTTTTTTCCATGATGTAACCCTCCTAAAAGTTTTTGAGAGCGTTGCTTTTCTAAACAACACTCCCAGGTTTTTTTCAGGCGCAGGCTAAACCGCCGTCAACGGACAGGATAGCGCCATTTACATACGAAGCGTCGTCAGAGACAAGCCAAAGCGACGCCAGCGCAATATCCTCTGAGGTTCCAAGCCGACCAAGAGGAATTTTCGCGATGTAATTTGCCTTGATGGCCTTAATATCATCCTCGGGGCTGCGGTTCATAAAGGACGGCAACAATGGGGTTTGGGTAGCGCCAGGGCAAATACAGTTCGCGCGAATATTATACTTTCCATAATGGAGCGCAAGACATTTGGTCAACATGACCAGGCTCGATTTGCAAATCGAATAGACCGCGGAGCTCCGGGAAACTTTCAATCCGGCAATTGAGCTGGTGAAGAGCATCGCTCCGCCGCCAACCTTCTTCATCTCCTCCAGAGCATACTTCGCCCCAAAGAACCCAGCTTTGACATGTAAAGCCAAAGTGAAGTCGTATTCCTCCTCGGTGGTTCGCTCTATGAGTCCCGGCCCGGCGTTGCCGGCATTGTGCCAAAAGATATTCAGCTTGCCATATTTTTCGAGTGTTTTTTTGACCATATTCTCAACTTCGTCCGCTCGTGTTACGTCGATATGCATGTAGAAAGCGTCCCCGCCTTGCGATTTGATTTCCTCGACGACCGCTTCACCCATCTCGTCCTGGATATCCGCAATTGCTACTTTGGCGCCTTCCGCAGCCCACAGCTTCGCTGAAGCCCTGCCCATTCCGGACGCAGCACCGGTGATTAACCCAACTTTCCCTTCTAATTTCTTCACTTAGTTATCCTCCAAAAACGTTGTAAAGGTGTTCAATTACATCTCAAACGCTTCGTAGATGGATTTAGCCATGACCTCAAAGTTGGGCACATTTGGGACAAGTTTCCATTTTCCGTCATTTTTGATCTTATCAATGGCGTCATCAATAAACCCCTTGTCCAATCCGGCTTCTTTCATTGTCTTCATGCCCACCCTTTTTTGAAGATCATCGGTCGCCTTGACAAGTTTTTTGCCGACTTCCACCATATCAGCGCCCTCCGGGCAGTCAACGCCGAAAGACCTGGCGATGATGCGGTTGGCCTCCGGGTTCTCGGTGACGTTATAGCGTACAAGACCATACAGCCCCAGACTGCATCCGACGCCATGCGGCAAATGATATCGGTCCGATACCTTGTTGGCGAAAGCATGAGCCCATGAGCATCTTCTCAGCTTGAGTATGTATCCGCCTACCATCGCAGCGTAACTCATCCAGGAACGCGCTTCCAGGTTATCGCTATCCTCATAGGCGACGGGCAGCCATTTGTGGCAGACCCGCATGCCTTCATAAGAAAGCGCGTCCGCCAGCCAGTTCCGCATCCCAGCGGTATTGCAGACCGAATCCAGCGCGTGAGACAGCGCGTCGATGCCCGTGTTGGCTGTCACTTCTTTTGGAAGACCTACTGTGTAGGATGGGTCTACAATCGCGAATGTCGCGCGGTGCATGCCGATTGCCTTGATATTTTTCGTGTCGTCTTCGATTGCGAGAGCGGTACTCACTTCAGCTCCAGTACCGGAAGTCGTAGGCAGCGCGATAACTGGCCGGAAGGTTTTTGTTTTGGAATAATCGGTACCGTAACCAAGATAATTCTCGGTTTTCCCGCCATTCGCCAGAACTAGTCCCGTCATCTTCGCGACATCGATGGCACTGCCGCCACCTAAGCCGACTATTCCGTCAATCGTATGCTTCCTGGCAAAGGCAACGCAATTGTTACATTCCGTGGAGGTCGGTTCCTTGGGTTCTATCGCGTACTGGAACACCTCTATACCAGACGCCTTGATAATTTCAGTAAGCTCTTCGGCATAACCCAGTTTCTCCATTGCCAAATCGCAAACTAAAAGCACGCTCGTCGCGCCATATCCTTTTAAGCGCTCGCCCGTTTTCTTTCGAGAACCCACACCAAACAACGCTCCAGGCTCCAAATCGATCGCCCATAAACTCTCCTTAGACCCATAAATATCATCCGCGATTGCCATCTGTTTTATCCCCTTTGTTATATGCGCATTTTCACTTGCGTTCACCAGGCTTGGCGCCAAAAAATCATTTCATTTTCGGATCAAGGCTGACCGCGTAGTGAGACATGGAATGTCCGGGCTTGGCGCCGTGGACATGCAGTTCGCCGGCGCGGAACAAAACGCAATCGCCGGGATGAACTTCAATCTCTTCGGTTTCTGTTGAACAGATCCCCACGCCTTCGGTGATCATGATAATCTGATCGCTGCCGTGCTTATGAAGCGCGGACACCGAGCCATCTTCAAAATCCGCGATGCCGACTCTCATAACACTTTCTCCATCCGTCAATCCCTGCCGAAACACCTTGCCGATCCACTCGGGGTCCACATGCCCGGGGGCATTCTCCGCCGTTACCACGTACCGTTTGGACTTATCAACTTTTGTTACGAACATACGATAACAACTCCTTTTTATTTGTCGTATTTTAATTGCCTCTATGAGTCATAATCAGGGATGTAAGTGATCGTAAAACCGTTTTCCTCATAGTATTTAAGCGCGCCCGGGTGAATGGGGCACGGGACATCCGCTGCGGCGGTTTCCTTCGTGATATACTTAAATGACTCGCTGATCTGATACAATTTATCAAGATTCTCGAACAGCGCTTTGCACATGTCGTATACGACGTCATCAGGCATGTCCTTGCTGATCAGGAAGTTAGCTCCGTTCATGACGACTACAACTTCGGTATCTACGCCTCGCATCCAGCCGACAGGGATTATGTGCTTAAGATAAGCGGGGCAGATTGAGTTGAATAAAGCCAGTGTATTCTCATCCAGCGAAATTAAGCGAACGTCAGTTGAGAGACTCAGTTCGTAAATTACGCTGTTTGGCTTGGAGAGATCACCCATGACGCCAACAATCACATCGATATTGCGATCCTTGAAAGCGTCGACCAACTCACCGCGCTCCGCATAATAAATATTCATGTCATCGAGATTAAAGCCAAGCACTTCAAAAAATGCCTTATTGTAGCTATACGCCGCACTGCCCGGTGTCGGAAAGCCGATACGGACGCTAGGTTTTAGGATATCTTGAATTGTTCTGATATCGCTGTCGGCGCGAACAATATAAGAGGTAAAGATAGGCTCGCAATTCGTAAAAAATCTCACGTCCGAATTTGCTTCAAACTCGTATATCTGTTCCATAGGGGAGCCTTTCGGTATTTCCGCGTGACCGAGGCGATATGCAAGGCCGGCATCGCAATTCATCATATCCATATCTCCGGTCGACAAAGCCGCATAATTCTCATTCGTTCCGGAAGTCACTTGGCAATTGACGCTGATATAGTCTGAGTTATTGCTGATTACAGTTGCGATTCCGGAAGACGTAGTATACGCGGTGCTGCCTATCGACGCGGAACCCACGTATATGTGCGTCTGCGCTTTGTTGCCGTTGTCGGAGGCGCCGGAAGCGTTTGCGGCGTCACACGCGCTTGCTGACTCAAACACGAGAACCGATAGTATGGCGATTATGTAAACTGTTTTTCCCATTTTCATGATTAGTACCTCCTCTATCGGACATTGAATTTAATTGTGCTTAATGTCGGAAAAATGGTTGTATATCCGAGAGGCACACAGCCATTTTTTTGCTTTTCAAGCCATTAGCCGCTTTTGTTTGTTATGTAATACTAAATTGTAAATCATACATACCGCGCATACTGCAAGGCCAATAATCGTACTGATATTCTCGGGCACGATCACCATCAGCGACGCGACGATCAGCACTGGCTGTATCCATTTCGGGAAAGTCGTAACTGCATAGCCGATAACACCTGACGCGAGGAAGTAGACGCCTAGAAATGCAATAACTACTGCCCGTATGATATTGGGCGTTGTACCCATCATCAGCAGTTCGTTTTGGTAGACGAACACATACGGCACTATAAATCCGGCAATGCCGAACACGCAAGCCTTCCAGCCGCATTTGAACGGATCACAGCCGGATATGCCGGCCGCAGCGTAAGCCGCGACAGCCACTGGCGGCGTAATAGATGAAATACAGCCAAAATAAAAAGCGAACATATGCGCGGCTTCTCTCGACACACCCAGATCCATCATTGCCGGTACCGCCATAGTGGAGACAATGATGTAACAGGCAGTCGTCGGCAATCCCATCCCCAAAATCATAGACGCGATCATGCTCAAGATCAGCAACACTATAAGGCGTCCGGCGGAGATCGTGACCAGCGCGCCAGTAAATGCCTGCGCCAAGCCGGTACGCATTATGATGGCGAGCATGATGCCGGCACAGCCGACAATCCCTCCGAGAGATATGCCGCTAACGGCGCCGTTGATCAGCGCGGCGAGAAATTTCTTAATAGTAATGCGGTGAGCCTTGTCCGGTAAACTTACCAAGAGTGTCACCACTATGGACCAGATGGCCGCCTTTTGGACAGATGTCCTGTAAACTGCCAGCAATACAACCAAGACAACCACCGGCGCGAACATATAGCCTTCTTTTTTTAGAATCTCGACTAACGAAGGTTTTTCATCCGGGCTCAGTCCCTTGATTCCGCGTTTTCCAGCGATCATGTCAACCATAAAGAATTCGGCAAGGTAGTAAAGCAGCGCCGGAACGAGCGCCATCAAGGCTATCGTATAGTATGAGACACCAATGGTGTTTGCCATGATGAACGCGGCGGATCCCATGACAGGCGGCATGATTTGGCCGCCTGTGCTGGCCACGGCGTTAATTGCGCCAGCTTCAATATCGTTGTAGCCGTATTTCTTCATCAATGGGATCGTAAATGAACCTGTGGCGGCAACGACAGCCACCGAGCTTCCGCTGATCATTCCCATTAAAGCCGAGGCCAGGATCGATGCCTTGGCCGACCCGCCGCGTCTTCCTCCCAACAGTGAGAGCGCCGCGCGCGAGAACATTTCGCCCGCGCCGGAAAATTCAAGGAATGCGCCAAAGATCAAAAAGATCATTATAAAGTTTGCGGTGGCGGTCGCCGCAGTACCATACAGGCCCTCTTGCGTCGTGTATACCGAAGCGGTAAATGATCTTAGTGAAATTCCGCGATGCCGCAACACACCAGGAGCATATCGCCCCAAAAAGCCATAAGCGATAAACACCAGGGTAATGATCGGCATGGTCAAACCGATTACGCGGCGGGTCGCCTCCAGGACGATCAGGCTGACGACAACGCACGCGGCCATATCCTGCGCGCTGACATTGATAGCGCGGTTGAGGATGCCAAACCAGTTGATCATGACGTTGCCGAACACAAAGACTGTAATCGCTACCAGCGTCAGATCCGCCGCGAGCGCCGCTTTGCTGTCCTTATTGCCATTTACCGGTTTGACGAGGAAGACTATGGAGCAAGTGACCATGAACATGAGTCCGCGCTGGGTCAGGCCTGGCAAATTGCCGAACATCGCCGTGTAGATAAAAACACAAGATGAAATAATTCCGATGATAGCGACAAGGTTGCCGCGGATTCCAGATAAATTATTTTCCTTGAGAGCGTATCGGTACCATTCAATCAATTTCATAGCTTGCACCTCTTATCTTATTTTGAGTCTTAATCATAATCAGGAATGTAAGTAATCTTAAAGCCATTTTCCTCATAGTATTTAAGTGCGCCCGGGTGAATGGGGCACGGGACATCCGCTGCGGCGGTTTCCTTCGTGATATATCTAAACGACTCACCGATCTGATACAGTTCCTCAAGGTTTTCAAACAGCGCTTTGCACATGTCATACACGACGTCATCAGGCATGTCCTTGCTGATCAGGAAGTTATTTCCGCCTAAGACGCTTACGACTTCGCTATCCACGCCGCGCATCCAGCCGGCAGGAATTGTATAATTAAGGTAAGCGGGACAGATTGAGTTGAATATCGCCATCGTTTCCTCATCCACCGAGACCAAGCGAATGTCGGCTGCGTGACTCAGTTCGTAGAATGTGCTGTTTGGGAGGGAGATATTACCAATGACACTGACGATCACATCGATATTTCCGTCTTTGAAAGCGTCGACCAGCTCATTGCGCTCCGCGTAATAAATGTTCAGGTCATCAAGTTTAAAGCCAAGCGCTTCAAAAAATGCCTTATTGCGGCTATACGACACACCGCCTGGTGTTGGAAAGCCGATACGGACGCTAGGTTTTAACATATCTTGAACTGTTTTGATATTGCTGTCGGCGCGAACAATATAAGAATTAAGGGTAGGCTCGCAATTTGTGAAAAATCTTATATCCGGATTCGCGTCAAACTCGTATATCTGAGCCATGGGAGAGTCACCCGGTATCTCCGGGTGGCCGAGGCGATATGCCAGACCGCCGTCGCTATTCATTATATCCATATCTCCGGCCAACATTGCCATATAGTTTTCATTAGAGCCGGAAGTCACTTGGCAATTGACGCTGATATAGTCCGAATTGTTGCTGATTACGGTTGAGATTCCGGCAGACCCGGCATATGAGGCGCTGCCTATCGAAGCGGAACCAAGGTATAAAAGCTTCTGCGCTTTGGTTGCGCTGTCGGAGGCGCCCGAAGCGTTTGCGGCGTTACACGCGCTTGCTGACGCAAACACGAGAACGGATAGTATAGCAATTATGTAAACTGTTTTTCCCATTTTCATGATAGTTCCTCCTCTGAAGAATCATTGCCCCCCGGCGTAACCGGGGGGGGGCGGGAATATTTTATGAACCGCTGTACCGGTTTCGAGTATAATTACCCGGCGCACAATGTACGAACGATCGCTGCGACCGATTATGAGCCATATTTATAATCGGGGATGTAAGTAATCTTAAAGCCATTTTCCTCCTAGTATTTAAGCGCGCCCGGGTGAATGGGACAGGGAACATCCGCGGCGGCGGTTTCTTTCGTGATAAAATTAAACGACTCGCTGATCTGATACAATTCGTCAAGGTTCTCGAACAACGCTTTGCACATGTCATACACGAGGTCATCCGGCATGTCTTTGGTAATAATGAAGTTAGCTCCAACCACGACGCATACGACCTCGGTGTCCACGCCCCGCATCCATCCGACCGGCATTGTATGCTTAAGATAAGCGGGACAGATTGAGTTGTATAAAGACATCGTATTCTCATCCAGCGAAATTAAGCGAACGTCAGTTGAGAGACTCAGTTCGTAGATTACGCTGTTTGGTTTGGAGATATTACCAATTACACTGACGATCACATCGATATTTCCGTCTTTGAAAGCGTCGACCAGCTCACCGCGCTCCGCATAATAAAGATTCAGGTCATCGAGTTTAAAGCCAAGCACTTCAAAAAATGCCTTATTGTAGCTATAGGACACACTACCCGGTGTCGGAAAGCCGATGCGTACGCCCGGTTTCAGGATATCTTGAACTGTTTTGATATCGCTGTTCGCATGAACAATATAAGAAGTAATGGTAGGCTCGCAATTCGTAAAAAATCTCACGTCCGAATTTGCTTCAAACGTGTATATCTGTTCCATAGGAGAACCTTTCGGTATCTCCGGGTGACCGACGCGATACGCCAAGCCCGCGTCGCTATTCACCATATCCATATCTCCCGCCAGCATGGACGAGTAATTTTCATTAGTACCGGAAGTCACCTGACAATTTACGCTGATATAGTCTGAATTGTTGGTGATTACGGTTGCGATTCCGGAAGACGAAGTATACGCGGCGCTGCCTATCGAAGCGGAGCCGACGTATATGAGCTTCTTCGCTTTGTTGGCGCTGTCGGATGCGTTTGCGGCGTTGCACGCGCTTGCTGACGCAAACACGAGAATGCATAGTATGGCAATTATGTAAACTGTTTTTCCCATTTTCATGATATAGTTCCTCCTATTTTTGATTATTAGCAAAATTCCTGGTATACATACTATTAATCCCTCTAAACCAAGCAGCGATTGTTTCTATGCCAACCTTTACACCTTCTTTCATAATAAAGTTAGCACTTCTTCTATATATGTGAAATGAAGCGACGAATTAAAAAGATCGAAATTAGACTTTTTATATTTTTTATTTTTACATACTCAAGCGTAAATTAAAAATATGTAAATCTTATCGGGTCATACGTAAATGTTATGCCTCGCAACCTTAATAACAAACAAGGAAAATATGGCGCAAGTACAGAATAATTCATCACTGCAAAGAGATAGTCCGAGATAAATGGTAGATGCGTAAGAGTGAACCGTTATTTTACTTGATTCTCTTGCTTCTGATGAAATGTCCTTCCGCTTTGTCTGCTTTTTCAGCTCCAAAACCGACCAGAGGCATGTGCATCCAAGAACGCCGAGAGCGGACGACAGGAGCGTCTGCCGGACAAAACAGGATAAGGCAAGCGCAATAATCCCCGCCAGCAAAAACAACGGCCATATCTTCTCCGTAAAGTAGTATTCCCCCTTGACGACGATAGGATGAAAAATGCCTATAATCAGAAACGCGATGACGCCTATGCTCAGCCCATCGAACCTCATTGTGTCTATGATTGCCTTTCACCTTGTTTTAGTGTTCGGCGATAAGCCAGCAATTTCAACGCATAGTAAGTCAGGCAGATATAAACTCCCATGATGGCCAAGTTGCTGGTGAAAAAGAGAAAAGCGGGCCTGTCGGGATTCCAGAAGTCGAAGGAATAGCCCAGGAACAATTTGCCTCCCATTTCCCGGTCGAAAGAAGCGTACACCCCGTAAATGACAATCAGCGCCGTAACAGTCCGCATTATTATGATCACCCAAACGGAGCTTGTTCCGGCGCTCTTTGTCGTTCTCCGCATGACTGCCATGATCATTTCCCAGTGCATACCGAGGTGCACGGCTATAAAGATCAGCCCCCAATACGCCGCGGCGGTATGCGCCTGCCTGATTTGCATTCCACCGCTGAAACCCATGAAAGCGAACACGGTTCGGGAAATCAAAACTCCGCTAATCACCAGTGCCGCCATCGTTACAAAAAGAAGCAGGTTGACGGCGGTGTTCAAGACACGGCGAAAATCGTATTTCCCTGTGAATATCCCCCGATACCACCTCCAGTTGACGGCATTATGTAAAATGAACAGAGCGGTCACGGTAATGCCGATCCATTCGTGGGCAACATCCCCGGTGATGCGATAGGCCATCGCGCATAGCAGGAGAACCGTCATGGCGAGGTCGATGATAAGCCTGATCGCTAACCTCAAAGGCATTTTCGTCGCCTCAAACCGATATTCCGGAGTCGCGCGGAGAATTATCTTTCAAATCATTTCCCGTCCAATTAATTACTCATTCCAAGTTTGCGCAGCCAGAGAATAATCTCATCTTGTACTTTTGTACGCGCGGCGTTACTGCCAAGTTCGAAACTCCCACTTCGCCCGCCATTGAGGGCCAACCCGTCAAGGATTGTCGCTTCGGGACAAAGGCGTTCAATGTCTCTGACGCTGCTTCCTAAACGGCTTCCGTTATGCGTACAAAATGGAATGACTGTCTTTCCGGCAAAGTCATATTGTTCCAAAAAAGAAAACAGCGCCATCGGCATAGTTCCCCACCAGTTCGGATATCCTAAGAAAATGGTATCGTATGCGCTCATATCTTCAACTTGGGTTGACAGGGAAGGGCGGGCGTTTGCCTCCTGTTCTCGTTTAGCCATGTCGATCAGCGGGTTGAACTCTTTGGGGTACGTTTGTACTGTTTTGATTTCAAAAATGTCTCCGCCGATTTCTTTTTGAAGTATCTCAGCGACGACACGCGTATTGCCTCCGTGTGAAAAATAGGCGATAAGGATTTTTTTACCGCCATGATTTTGGGCATGTGCTGTTGTACTTGCCATTACATACAAAAACGTTAACGTCGCCAGAAAAATACTTTTCAACTGTTTTCCCTCCAAATTTAAACGTTTGCGATATTTCAATCGATGCGATATCTCCAAAATCTCAGAAACATCATTTCAACCCCTAACGTTTTAATGGACCACCCTCCTCTTTCTTTCTAATGTTCAGCATTCCCCTCTTTCCTTAACAAATCTAGCGAACATCTCGACCGTTTCGGGCGTATCATGACGGAAGAACAGGCTCTCCGCCTTGTCCAGCTTTTCGATTGTATCCATATCGTCATGGGAGAGCGTGAAGTCGAACACATCGAAGTTTTCCGCCATGCGCTCTTTGCGCGTGGTCTTAGGAATAACCACGATGCCATTTTGAATGAGGAAACGAAGCGCTGTCTGGGCAACGCTTTTCCCATACTTTACCCCGATTTCACTGAGAGTCTCATTTGTGAAGAAATCGTTCCGCCCTTCCGCAAACGGCGCCCATGATTCGATTTGAACGCCGTATCTCGCCAAAACTTCCCGCGCTTTCTTCTGTTGCTGGAAGACATGCGTTTCGACCTGGTTGATCTGCGGTTTCATTCCGGCAAACGTGGCGATATCCGCAAGCCGGTCGGGATAGAAGTTGCTTACGCCTATGGCGCGGGCTTTCCCGTCCCTGTACGCGTCTTCGAGCGCGCGATATGCCCCGTATATATCGCTGAATGGCTGATGCAGAAGGAGCAGGTCGGCGTAGTCGGTTTTGAGTCTGCGGAGCGAATTATCGATTGACTTCTTCGCTTTCTCATAGCCGTAATTATCAATCCACAGCTTTGTTGTGATGAAGAGGTCTTTTCTATCGATCCCGCATTTTTGTATGGCGCTGCCAACAGCTTCCTCGTTCTTGTAGCTTTGCGCCGTGTCGATGGAGCGATATCCGGCGTCAATCGCGTCCAGAACGCACCTTTCGCAATCACTCAAGTCGGCGATTTGATAGACGCCAAAGCCGAGAATCGGCATTTTGACTCCGTTGTTGAGCGTTACATATTCCATATCTGATTCCCTCTTTTCATGATGAATATCCTTAGTTGTTTCCCAGTATCGGACTCAACCATCTGTCAAATTCTTTTATCCACTCGCAGTCCGCCGCTCCGAATCCGTGCGGCCATCCTTCGAGCGAATAGGATTTCACTGTTACGCCCGTTTCCTTTAACGCCGCCACATATTCTTCAAACTCACGGACAAACGGGTCGCGCGTTCCTATAGAGTAAATATCCGTAAACCTGCCATAATTCAGACTTCTCAGTTCCAAAACCACAGAAGCCCGTTATATGTATATTCCATCGCGGCAAGTCCGTCGTGGGAATAGCCCTCTTTGACGCGGTATGCAAAATTGACGTTTTCCGTAAAATATGAGGATTCCCGCATCAGTTTCACTCTGTTCTCATCGTACCTATAGGCAAAGTCCTCCGTTCCGGTGATGACATAAACAAAATAATCATTTTGGTTGCGGTTCTTAGCTGCGGCGAATATGTTTTCCTCGTCCAGCGATGTGCCACAGCTCATCGGGAGGAAATAGCGAAAGTAATCCAATCCATACTGGAATGTCCGCCATGTTGCCACGGAACCCATCGAAAACCCGCCGAACCCGCGATGGTCGCGGGAGGCCATCAAACCTTCCGGCGAAACGCTGTCCGCATAAGATGAATAGGCGCTCTCCACAGCCGGAATGAGGTCGTTTAGGAGTTCGTTGTGATAATTCCGGGTGAGTTCAAGCGCCAAGCTGAAGCTCCCGCTGTCCTGCGGGCTTGTATTGTTGTAGGTGGGACATACGATGATGAGCGGCTCACACTTACCCTCGCTTATCGCGTTATCTATCACATTCTTGAATGCGGAAGGGTTGCCCGGCGTTCCGAGCGTCGTCGTTTCATTCCCCCAGCCGCCGTGCATCAGGTAAAACACGTCATACCGCATATCCTCGCTGTAGTCGTATGGGAGATAGACGATTGCGCGTTTCGTGAGCTTTTGTGTTTTCTGCTCGTATGTTTTGGATTCGTAGGTGTCATAGTTCAGTTCCACAAGCGTCCCTTGCTGTTTGGCAGGATTCAAGTATTCCCGCGGGATGGTCTCCAGTTCTGCGGGAATGCCTGCTTGATTGATGCCAGGGATGTGTTTTTCCCAGAATGCTAGAGCGTCCTGCCACCATCCCTCAGCGGATGTGCCAATCCCAAGCCCGAAACCGTGACCGAGGTTCGGATAAACGTGAAATTCGGCATCTATCCCGAGCGCTTTCAGGGCATTGACGCGCCGTTCCATTGCCTGTGGGCTGGCAATGCCGTCGTTTTCCCCTATGCAGGCGAAAGTCGGAGGGTCATTTGCCGTATAGTCAGAGTGACCGGTGTACTGCATGACGATAGTATCCGGCTTTGGCACGTTGTCGCCTCCGTAAGCCGCAGGGCCGTAAGAACCGAAATATGCCGCCATTCTTGCCCCAGCCGAACCGCCCCAGAGCGAATACCCGTCCGTATTTACCCCAAGGGATTCGGCGTTTGCGAATACGAATGAAATAGCCGCCGCCAAGTCCTCACAAGCCACATCCGCCCCGCCTGTGCGGTATTGAATGGTAAAAGCGTTATACCCTTTCCGGCTCAACTCCAAAGCTGCGGGGAAACTTTCGTGAATGGAACCCACATAGGAAAAGCCGCCGCCAGCGCAGACTATGGCAAAGGGCGCGTCCGGTTCGCCTCGAAAAAAGAACAATCCGGTATCTTCCTTGGAAGGGTCGGCTCGTTTTTCTCCGTCCGAATATATGTCATAGAAGATGGTCTGTCCCTTGCTGACCTCATCCATCATATAGCTGATAACGCGCACGGTCGTGTCCGTATTGATATTGTTGTGGTAGGGCAGAAGCGTTCCTATATTTGAAAGTTTCATACCTCTGTCCGGCAATCCTCCCTCAATCGGAAAGATGAACTTTCCGAACTCGCCGAACAGTGGGTTATTGATAACATCCAAAACGGCGGTATCCCCTGTGGCATGGGAAACATTGGTCGTATCGTCGCTTGAGGGGCTCGTGTTCCCGCTTCCACAGCCTCCCAATATCCCTAACAACACAATGAAAATAACCGCGAACATCGTCCGCATAAAATCACCTCCTGAGATTCCAATGCTCACAATCCGGCCCGCTTCGCAAATTCCACCGGATATCGGTCTCCCATGACAGGGATTTTGCCAAGGGCCTCATTAATGCGCGCGATGTCCTCCGGCGTCAGTTCAATGGCCGTGCTCCCGAGGTTTTCCTCAAGACGCCCCAGATTTGTCGTTCCCGGTATCGGGACTATCCATTGCTTTTGCGCCATAACCCAAGCCAGGGCAATTTGCGCAGGCGTCGCGTTTTTTTCTATAGCGAGGGATTTTACGAAACCGACTATGGACTGATTTGCTTCCATCGCTTCAGCGGAGAACCGCGGGTATATTGGCCGCAAGTCTTCTTTGCCGAAAGTCGTATTCCTGTCAAATCGCCCTGTCAAAAAGCCTTTCCCCAGAGGGCTGAAAGGCACAAAACCAATCCCAACCTCTTCAAGCGCGGGGAGCAATTCTTCCTCTGGCTGCCTCCACCACATGGAATATTCGCTTTCGACCGCGGTCAGCGGGAACACGGCATGAGCGCGGCGAATCGTCTGAATCCCAGCTTCTGAAAGCCCCCAATGGCGGATTTTGCCTTGCTTATATAAGTCCTTCATAACCTCGGCGATCTCTTCAATGGGGACAGAGGGATCGACGCGGTGCAGATAATATAGGTCGATGAAATCTGTTTTCAGGCGCTTCAAAGACCCCTCTATTGATTTCCGAATGGCTTCCGGTTTGCCATCGACAACCTGTTTGCCATTAGCCATTTTAATACCGCACTTAGTCGCAATGACAACTTCTTTCCTGTAAGGCTCCAGAGCCTCGCCAACTAATTCCTCGTTAATGTACGGTCCATAGACTTCCGCCGTGTCGAAGAAGGTGACGCCTTTCCCAACAGCAAAACGGATTAGCGCTATCATTTCGTTTTTATCCGCCGGGATGCCGTATCCGTGGCTCATTCCCATGCATCCGAGCCCAATTTCGGAAACTTCCAGTCCCTTTCCCAAAACACGAATCTTCATAATTCCGTGAACCTCGATCCTTCCATTGACATCGCCTCCAGGTTATATTAATGTGTCCTGAGGGTTCAGCTTGATTATGTGAGTTAAAGCCGGCTTTAAGTCAATACCTTTTCGCAAGAAATTTTGGAGTGATGGAACATGCTGTATACAGTTGGAGAGATGGCAAAAAAGCTGAAAGTGGCGCCGTCCACTCTGCGTTATTATGATAAAGAAGGTTTGCTTCCTTTTGTCGAACGTTCCAGCAGCGGCATTCGGATGTTCAAAGACGATGATCTCGAATGGCTTCTGATCATAGATTGTTTGAAAAAAGCCGGTATGTCGATTAAGGACATTAAGACTTTTATGGAATGCGCTCGGCAGGGGGATGTGACTATTGGCCAACGCCTGCGAATGCTTCTTGATCAGCGCAAGATAGTAAAAGAACGACTCGCCCGGCTTCAGGATACCCTTGATATACTC
>JAISYN010000302.1 GCA_031269915.1 Synergistaceae bacterium | reverse complement strand
ATCATGCCTATCTCATGTCTATCTGGCACCCCCAAAAACATTAGCGCGAATTTTTCGACCATTTTCCGACCGTAAATTACCTTCTACCCCGGCCCTCGTGTCTTTCCTGCGGATCTGGGGGACCACCAGACAGCTTGACTTATCCAGCATGCGCGGTTAAAATTTACAATTGTGATGAACGAGCCGTTAGCTCAGTTGGCAGAGCACTGGATTTTTAATCCAGGTGTCCCGGGTTCGAGCCCCGGACGGCTCACCAATGTTACTTTCATAATGAGGTCCCATCGTCTAGAGGCCTAGGACACCGCCCTTTCAAGGCGACGGCACGGGTTCGAATCCCGTTGGGACCGCCAGATAATACCAAAGCTTCACGGAACACCGTAAGGCCTTTTTCTTTCCTTACCAACACGTTTAAAAAAGACTTCCGGCGTGAGGAAAAGGGAGCAAATCAATTTGCCGTAAAAGACGAACTGCCGTTGATAATTGAATCGCTCGCGCATGATATTCCATTGCCACAGATATTCCGAGATCATGAATTGATCGGAGATTGGAAAGATCATAGAGAGTGTCATCTAAAAGGGAATTTGCTATTAATTTACCAAAAAACCGGCGATCTGGCCGGTATACGAAAAGAACAGGCCGCCTCCAAAGGAGAACAGCCGCAGTGAAGAAGCTGAGAATCTCCCTCGACGCCAGCGTTATAAGTCATCTGCAACAAGACGGCGCACCGGATAAGCCGATTTGAACTCATAAGGCAATTATTCAGCGGTTCCTTAAATAATGCGAAAACGCGAACGCGCCCGGGCTCGTGATGTTCCGCCTGAGGGCTGAATACCCAGTCGCAGCGGCCGTCAGCGAGCTTTTCCTTTTATCTCCTCCAGCGATTCTTTGATCTGATCCCTTATCCAGAGGCCGACCTCCGCGGAGCGCAATAATTCTCTGTCCTCCAGAGCTTCCACAATCTCTTCGGTGGAGAGGGAAAATTCCATGCCGTTCACGCGGTGGATATATTTCCAGTTAATTTCAGGGTGACCCATGAAAAGAGCCGTCACCGTGGCCGGGATATCGCCCATCGGAGGGCGGTCGATGCTGTCGTAAGAGAAGGTTGCCTCCGTGCGGGTCCCTTCGCCTGGCTTGGAACGCAGTATCAATTTGCCGCCGCACAGCTCGGCTGACTGTTTCAAAAAAGGAAGTCCCATGCCCACTCTCCGCGTCGTCCTGGTGGTCGTGAACGGATCGGTGACGCGATCAAGAAATTCCGGCGGCATTCCGCGGCCATCGTCCTCGACGATCATCGACAGAACGTTCATGGCCTCGTCCTCGTTTATCTCGACGGTAATTTCCGTCGCTCCGGCCGCCGTGCTGTTTTCTGCTATGTCGAGCACGTGCTGTGACAGGTCCTCGAGCATTTTGCCTCACCCCGCTTCATAAATTTATAGGACTATAGGACTTCCGAATGGAATACGCTGGGAGTAATTATGCGCGTTCTTCCGGTATGCCGGAGTCTAAGCAGCCCGGCGTGCTTGTCGCCGGTGACGAGGTAATCGGCTGCGGACATTGATGCCGTTGCCGGCAGGAAAGCGTCGTCCGAATCTTTGATCTCGTCTTTGATATCAAGGCGCTCCAGGACAAAAGCACGGCGCATATTATTGATGAGAGAGCCCGCGCGCGCGGGCTGCAAAACCTGTTTGAACTTGGGATAACGGCTGGCTCCGTGAATCTCGTCGAGCTGTCTTATTGAGGAAACAGAGACATTCCATCTGACAGTTCCCATAAAGCCACCTCCAAATGGGCGTTTATGTGTTTATACACCTGTTCGGGAGAGAGCGCAATATATCAGGATACCGATCCGGAGGTCCTGATGAAAAACAGATGGAAAAGATGGAGATGTCATAATGAATACGTCGCTTATTGTATCGTTAAATTGAATAGTAGGGTATAATCCATAAGCGTTGTCAGGAGGGAAACTATTGAACACACTGCGCGGGGTTTGCATTCATTCGCATTTTTATCAGCCGCCGAGAGAAGATCCGTGGTTGGATGCCGTGTTGAAAGACCCTACGGCCGAGCCGTATCACGACTGGAACGAATGTGTGTACGAACAGTGCTACAAGCCAAATTTAGCGGCCCGCCTGCTGGATGCGTCTGGCCGTATCGCCCATATGAGCAGCAATTACAGGCACATGAGTTTCAACGTGGGCCCCACGCTCCATCGCTGGATAGAGGAACGCGATCCTCTGCTCGCCGAAGGGATACTGAAGGCCGACAACGACGCCCGGGACGCGTTGGGCGCGGGAGGGGCCATCGCGCAGGCGTATAACCATATTATAATGCCCCTTGCCTGCGAACGCGATATCAGAACTCAGGTAAAATGGGGCGTGTCCGATTTCGCGAGCCGTTTCGGCAGAAAACCCGAAGGAATGTGGCTGCCAGAGACGGCGGTCGACACGGCGACTCTGGAAGCTCTCGCGGCGGAAGGCATAAAGTTCACCATACTCGCGCCGCACCAGTGTGCCGCGGTAAAGACGCGGGACGGGAGATGGAACGGGACCCCTGGCGGCAGCGGGCTGGACGTGACGAAGCCGTATTATACGCGGTTGCCTTCGGGCGGAACGATAGCGCTGATATTTTATTTCGGAAACATAGCGCACGATATCGCGTTCGGGGGGCTCCTGAACAACGGGGATTCATTCGCGGAAACTCTTATGAGCCGTCTGCCCCGCGACGGAGAGCCCTGTCTTCTGACGATAGCCACCGACGGGGAGACCTACGGCCATCATCATCATTTCGGAGAGATGGCTCTCGCCCGAGCGGCGCAGGTTTTGTACGCGGCTCAGGACGTCATGCTGACAAATATCGCGTCGTTCCTTCGGGTTTACCCAGCCAGACGCGAGTGTAAAATAGCGGAGAGGACATCCTGGTCATGCGCCCACGGCGTGGAGCGATGGAGAAGCGGCTGCGGATGTCATACCGGCGGGGAGGCTTGGTGGAATCAGGAATGGAGAACTCCGTTGCGCGAGGCCCTTGATAATGTCCGCGATCGGATGGACGAAGTATACGAAAAAGTGATGAAACCACTGTGCGGCGACCCGTGGGCGCTGCGTGACGAGGCGATCGCCCTCTATCTGAACGGACCGCCGTCTTATTCTGCTGAAGAGTCCGCGGCCCAAAAACGCGATTTTCTCAAAAAACGCTGCGGCAATCTCTCGGATCGCGATCTCCGGAAAGCGCTTATCCTGATAGAATCTCAGCGGATGCGAATGTTCATGTATACGTCGTGCGGCTGGTTCTTCAACGACATATCGGGCATAGAAACGAGACAAATCCTGTCTTACGCGTCCAGGGCCGTTGAATACACTCTCGATGTATCCGGTATAGATATCGGCACAGATTTCATGAAAGACCTTAAAGCGGTCCGCGGCAATACGGAGGAACTGCCGACCGCTTACGATGTCATGGTAAAAACGGTATCCCCGAACCGCAGGACGATCCGTGACATAGCCGCTATGGCGTCGCTGATGAAAGCGGATAGAAGATATTACGCCTACGGCATAGAACGGGATGTCCGCCGCTGTTCCTCAGCCGGCATGAATATGGAAGTCGCGGATATGACGGTTACGGACACAAGAACATTAGAGACATGGCGCGGCGGTTCGATGGTAATTACCACCGGAGGTCTCGACGACGTCTGCCGCCTGACGGAGAGGGATGTGCCGGATAAGGCTGAGTTGTTGAAGAATTTCTGCATGGGCGATATCTTTTCGATTACAAAATTCATCGAGGATAAATTTGAATTCGGCCCCTGGCATTTCTCCAGCCTCACCGCCGACGACGGCCGCGTCGTCGCGCGCGAGCGGACGCGAAGCGCCGAAGATGAGTACGTGGAACACGCGAACACGATGTTGGAAGAAAATCGGCGCCTTCTGGCGCAGCTCCGATTGATGCGCACGGCGTCCGCTCCGTTTCTGCTGACGTCAGCGGGCGAACTCGTCTACACCAGGCAAATAGAGCGGTTGTGCGAAAAAACCGAATCGATACTCGATCTTTTGGAGGGCGGTTCCAAACTGGAAGAACTTATATCGAGCGCGCTTGATATCGGGATAGCCCCCGACTTATCGGTACTTGCCCCCGGTATGGAAAGCGCTTTTTACAACAATGTACTGGAAGCCTATAAAAAAAATGACGAAAACGCGTTCATGAATCTGCTGCGACAGTGGAAAATAGCCTCCGGGCTCGGTATAGATATAGATAAATGGAGGATACAAAACGTCGTGTGGGAAATGCTCGGGAAATATACTACCGAGCTTCCGGGTGTTCTGTTAAAATTGGCCGGGGAGCTGGGGTTTGCGCTTCCAGGAAAGTAAGACGAATAATAATGTAAATAAAGAATCCGGAAAAGAGCCGGGTAAATGAAGAAGCGGAGGTTTTGCGGCAATGTCGATATTGACGTATGGTGAAGGTGAAAACATAACCACATCTATGATGAGCACTCTCGAGCGCAACCCAATTTTCAGGAGCGTAGGATACTTCTCCATGGAAATTGGCATCTCGCCGCATCTTCCCACCTATTCGGGTGGATTGGGAATTTTGGCGGGGGATATATTGAAAAGTTCGGCGGACCTTGGCGTGCCGATGGTTGGAGTTACCCTCATGTACAGGAAAGGCTATTTCAGGCAGGAATTGGACGAGGATGGTATTCAGATCGAGAAGCCTGTCGAGTGGGAGCCGGAAAAGCTGCTGACCAGACTCGATAATCGGGTATCGGTCGTACTGGAGGGCCGCAAGGTATTGGTCCGCGCGTGGGGTTATATTTACGTCGGCCATTCAGGTTATCCGCTGCCTATTTATTTCCTCGACACGGATATTGACGAGAATTCCCCGGCGGACAGGAACTTGACGTGGGAACTTTACGGAGGGGATAACCGCTATCGCCTCTGTCAGGAGATGGTATTGGGCGTAGCCGGCCTGCGCCTGCTGCGTGACCTCGGTTACAACAACATAAAGACGTTTCACCTGAACGAAGGTCACGCCGGTTTCATATCGCTGGAACTGACGCGCGAACTCGGGTACGAGGATTTCGACAAGGTCCGCGACGACGTTATTTTCACCACTCACACGCCTGTCGCCGCTGGACACGACTACTTCCCCTATGATCTCATCCTGGGAGTGGTGGAAGAAAATAACGCGACGCAGCTTCGCAGGATGCTCGGCGGAAGCGGAGTATCCATGACCGACCTCGGACTCAAATTCAGCCACTATGTGAACGCGGTTTCGAAGAAGCACGCTGAAGTCAGCAGAAAGATGTTCGGTACGGATAAGGTCGATTTCGTGACGAACGGCGTCCATTCATCAACGTGGACATGCCCGGGCTTTGCCCGCCTTTATGACAAGTACATCCCTGCCTGGAGGAACGACCCTAGCAGGCTTACACAGGCTCTCCAGCTTCCGGAGGAAGAAGTCTGGAAAGCGCACCAGGCTGCCAAAATGCGCCTTTTCGCGAGGGTTTTGGAGGAAACCGGCGTCGAATTTGACCCGGATGTCCTTACAATAGGATTCGCCCGCAGGGCCGCGACCTATAAACGCGCGGATTTACTGTTTACCGACGTCAAAAAACTGCTTGACGTCGGCTCCGGGCAGGTACAGCTCATATTCGCCGGGAAGGCCCATCCTCACGACGAGCCTGCCAAGGGGATAATAAAACGCATAATCGCCATATCGAAGGAAATTGGCGCCGCCATACCGACGGTATTTCTCGAAAATTACAATATGGATCTGGCCCAGGTATTGACCGCGGGAGTCGATGTCTGGCTCAATACGCCCATACGCCCCAGGGAGGCGTCAGGCACGAGCGGTATGAAATGCGTTCACAACGGCGTTATGAATTTTTCCGTGCTGGACGGCTGGTGGATAGAGGGATGGATAGAGGATGTAACGGGATGGTCGATAGGGCCCGTCCCGAAAGAAGTCGATCTTATCGAATATGACGAAACGCAGGACGCGATGGATCTCTACAACAAATTGAAGGACAAGATAATACCGATGTATTACAACGAACGGAACAAATGGATAACGATGATGAAATATACGATAGCTCTCAACGCGAGTTATTTCAACACGCACAGGGTCGTCAAGGAATACTGCGAAAAAGCGTACCGAACGGTATTTCGCGGTCACTAGGAGGCTGTAAGAAATGAGTTCACTGGATGCTGCGATTAAAGTGCTCCATGTAACGGTTGAAATGGCTCCTCTTGTCAAACAGGGCGGGCTTGGGGATGTATTGGGAGCCCTGCCCAAATCGCTGCGGCAGCGGTCCGTGGACGCCCGTGTTTTGCTGCCGGCCTTTCCTGGGGTCATGGAGAAGATCAGGAGCAACGGTTACAACTGTTCCCTTCTTCCGGAAAAAATCCACGTCGCTCTCAACTGGCGTGTCTATTCGGCGAAGTTATACCGCGCGGATGTGGATGAGGTTCCGGTCTATCTTCTGGAACAGGAGGAACTCTTCGCGAACCCGAGCGTCTATCCTCAATTTCTTTCTCAGGCGTCGGTGCTGCCGTTCGCGTTTTTATCGCAGGCCGCGCTCGAATTGCCTGGAGTCGCCGGGTGGAAGCCCGATATATTTCACGTTCACGACTGGACGTCGTCCATACTTCCCATGACGCTGCGCTGGCACAAGCATTATAGGGCGATGAGGTCGGAGTACGACGTCGTCTTTACGATACACAACCTCGCCCATCAGGGAATAGTCGAACCAACCGTTCTCTCGTCGCTGGGAATGACGCGTGACGCGTTCGCTATAGACGGGGTCGAGTATTATGGGCAGGCGAACCTGCTTAAGGGGGGACTGGTCTCCTCGGACGCGATAACTACGGTGAGCCCTCATTATTCGTGGGACATACAGACTCCGGAAGGCGGTTTCGGTCTGCATGGGGTGTTTTCGACGATAAAAGGCAAGCTTTCGGGTATCCTGAACGGTATCGACTACGATGTGTGGAGCCCGCAAAAAGATTCGCTGATACCCGCCCATTACGGCATGGACGATATGTCCGGCAAAGCCGTATGCAAGAAAAGACTCGCCGAAGTGTGCCGATGGGAGTACGACGACAAACCCGTAGTCTGTTTTATCGGCAGGCTTGTGCAGCAGAAAGGCATAGACATACTTTTCACTATGTTCGACTGGTTGATGGTGGATAACTGCCGCGCGGTGGTAATAGGCTCGGGCGCGTCGCAATACGAGGACTGGGCGCAGCAGTTCAGCCGCAGTTACCCCGAATATTTCTGGTGTTGTACGGACTTTAACGATGAAATGGCTCATCTCGCATTCGCGGGTTCGGACATAACGATAATGCCCTCTCTTTTCGAACCTTGCGGGCTCTCGCAGCTCATAGGCATGTCATACGGCTCTGTGCCCGTCGTCCGTTGTACGGGAGGACTTGCCGATACTGTCATAGATTTCGATTCTTCCCCCGACGGCACCGGTTTCCTCTTCAGCGATTACTCGACGGATGAGTTGCTTAAAGCCATGTACAGGGCAATTGACGCTTACAACGATAAGAAACGATGGAACGAACTCGTGAAAAACGCGATGTCGGCGGATTTTTCATGGAATTCGTCGACGTCGTCGTATATTGATCTTTACAAGAATCTCAGGAACGGGGATTTGCCGTCCTAGAGCCTTATCGTTAAAATTGAAGAGGGGGAGATGATGATGCAGGGAAGATATGGCAGAGTGCTCGCTATGGTTCTCGCCGGAGGTAAGGGCGAAAGGCTTATGCCGC
>JAISYN010000301.1 GCA_031269915.1 Synergistaceae bacterium | reverse complement strand
AATAGCGGGAGACAGAGGCGTCCTCGAGGTGAAGATATACGATATGCAGTACGATCCCACGAAGCTCGCGGAGATCGGAACCGCTTCCGGACAGATCGCGCCGGAGGCGCTGGAATTGGTGCCGCCGTCCTTATCGGTGCTCGGGGCGGACAACTTCGAGGTCGGGATCACGACGGACGCTCCTGATTACGATCGGCCCTCGGGGCACGGCGCCTCGGCGAAGAATACCGGCGTCTATCTCGTCAGGGCGACATTCCTCGTCCCCGGAACCGGCGGTTTCCCCGATAAAACGTGGACGCTGGATACATCCGTCATTCAGTCCAACAATGAATAGAGCGTAAATTTTACGGCGATTTTTCAGACGGCATACGGGAGGGATATTATATGAAAAGCGGATTCGAAACGAAAAAACAGGGCGGCGGGCATTGCCGCTGGAAGTTGTCTCCATTGGGGGTTTTAATGCCGGCGCTGATGATCATGTTCCTCGCCGGAACGGTTTTTTATATGTCCGCTCAGGCGGGCGCGGTCACCGTTCATGAAGAGGACCCCTCCGCGTTGTCCGTGCGCCTCGCCGGCGACGGCGATGTGAGCGGCGATGTGACGGGCGGCTATGAACGCGGCCCCGATTGGATGAGATGATATCCTCCGGCTTTTCGTTTTAGACGGCGAATATCACCGCCGGCATTTGACGATGCTTCCCCGATGATTTGACGCGGCGCAAGGGATCGTTGGAAGCTTACTGTATGCGTTATCGTATTGGAAGGAGAAAGACTAAATGATGCACCGAAGGAAAATATTCAGGGCGATAGCTTCTATTCTGGTTTTTTTCATCATCCTGCCGCCGTCCGCTGAAACGGGGGCGGCTTTCGCGGCGTGGTTCACCCCTCCGATCGAGGCGCCGGGCAAGGATGACGTGGGCGCGGACGACGCCGATAACGCGAAGGGCAGGCTGAGGAAAGCGAACGTGCTCTTCTTTCTGGATACGGGCAATGGGATGCTTTTCAGCCCAAAGGGCAGGCTTCCTCTGGCGGTGCTGAGAACGGAGCTCAGACCAATACCCAATACCTGGCCCAGGCAGTACGAGATAGTGCCGAATAGTGACGGGACAGTAGCAGACTGGCAGGACACGAACAATTTATACAATTATCTTCCGGGATCTCCGACAAATAATGAGGTCAGAGATTATGTCATAAATATGATGCAATACAACACTTTCGGAAATGGAACGGTTCCGCCCGTTAACTCCTCCGCTAATAATGCGCTCAGAGATAACGATCACTACGGCCGTGATATAGATGACGCCAATAATTTCGTGCGGACAGGCAGCGTGAGCGGAGACATCGAAATGAACCGCGACAACTATTATTTCCCCTACAGTGAGCAGGCTCGCGTGGCCGCTAATGACATCTCTCATACGTTCAGATATCAGAGTTCACTCAAGGGTACGGTACCCGACTCTTATAGTAGTCCGGGTTCTTATTACACAAAAGACTATGACCGGGGCTTTAACTTTAAGAGCGCCGTGCCGGACAACAAGTCGGCCCTCCCCTACATGATGGTCTTCAAAGACCCCAAACATTGGAAAGGGTGGACGGGCAGCACCTCTCCCACACAATCCGACCTGGCGCCGAACGACAGCAGGATATACCAGATGAAGCTCGTGATGTGGCGTCTCCTGGAGGACAGAATGCTCTTCGAGAACATCAGGTTCGGCATGGCGAGCGCTTTTTCCATGATGAGCAATTGGGGCTCCACTTGGATGATACCTTATAAGGTCTATCCGTACGGATATAGGAGCGGCACCGATCCCATAAGTCTTTATACGCACGGTATATTGGGCACGACGAACGACGGCGTCCCCAGTAAGTATCAGGTGTACGATTCGGTTGATTCCACATGGGGAATCCCGGCTGCGGCTTTCGAGCCGACCGCTACACAGATGGAACGCAATTTCGCCAACCGGGGATATCTTAAAGTTCCGATTGCGGAATATGACAAAGTCTGGGAGAAAGGGACCATGAAGATGTCCCAGCTTGACAAGTTCAGGCTGTGGATCGACGGTGTGGAGGATATGGCGGAAGAGGAAGATCGCCCGAACCAGTTTTACAAACACAGAAACCCGGAGTTGAAAACATCGGGTTACACGCCGCTCGCGAAAGCCATATTCCAGGACCCCGGGAGCGATAAGACCAACAGGACGTGGTACCTAGACAACGGAGCCGTGAAGTATTCCCTGAAGGACTCGGACAGCGCGTACAATGCAGTGACCAGCTGGAACAAAAACACTCACGATTTCACGGCGGGCTCGGGGGAAGCCGTCGGTTCGGTGATAGACTTCTTCTCTCCCTACTACCCGGACAATTCCGCCACCCCCCCCAACTCATTCAAAAATTATATAGACGAGCAGTTTCCCATACGCGACGCGTGCGATCCCAACTGGCTCATAGTGTTCACCGCGGGCGACGACAGCAAGGATTACAGCCCGGTCGACGCTGTGGAAGATCTCTACAAACACACGGCCTCGAACGACGTCACGATCATGAAATATGAAAATAACAAGCGCACGTTCCAGAAGGGGCGGCTCGACAAGCCGATACGCACCATGGTGGTCGGTTTTGTCGATCCCGATGACGACAGCGATCACGCCACAACCCTCAAAAACACGCTGAATCAGATGGCGCGCGTCGGGCAGGGACTCGATCGCAATGACGAGAGCGTGAGCGCGTACTTCGCCAACAACGTCCCCGCGCTTTTGAGCGCTCTCCAGGAGATCATGGGTATAATCAACAACGATATACAGCCGGCGAAGGAGGCGATGCTGGAGGGGGACACGCTGAACGGAGACGACCTCGCCGGCCTCGATCTTAACGCGGAAAAACTCAATCTCTACGCCGCGTCGTACCGGATCAACCAATTCGACCAGTGGGAAGGAGCGCTGACGAAATATATCACCGCTAAGAACAGATCTACCGGCGCGATGGAGACGAAAAAGGGCGGCGAATTGGGAGATAAGATACGGAGGAGGAGGGACGCGAGCCCTTCCAACCCGCGCCGTCTTGTGTTCTGGAACGGAGGAAGCGGGAACAACTTTAAAGAGGTCGGATTCACGGGCCGGCGCGGGACCGGATATACAACCAGGCATGATCTGGCTGATTTCGTCGGTCTGGGGAACGAGATAACCCAGATGATGGACACTACCCCTCTCGGGAAAAACGGCACGTACAGCGGAAAGACCCATATCTCCCGCGCCATGTTCGATTGGTATTACGGTTATGACGTCTCCTACATCGACGACAAGTACTATCCGAGACGTTTCATGCTCGCCGATCAGGGCAGGTCGGGGATAGTCAAGGTCGGAGCGCCCGCCGTGGTCGACTCTCTGGAGGGCTTCCCTGAGTTCGCGGAGTCCCGCTCCGGGGATCCCATACGGTTGTACGTTCAGACGAACGACGGGGTTCTGCACGTTGTGAACCCGAAAAACGACGCCGATGGCGGCGGAATGAGTGAGGAACTCGCCATCCTGCCGCCGCCCACGCTCCTGCCCAGGCGCATGTTCAAGCTCAAGGCCAGCCTCCAGTCGAACGGAATGTATAAGTGGGTGGACGTCAAGGACTACAACGCCAACACCAGCGACGACATACCGATATCCTCCGTTCCCGCCTACATTCTGGATGGCCCGCTTCAGTTGCGCTACTTCGACATCAGGGCAAACGCGGCCTCCACATCTCCCAATTGGAGGGGGCTGCTCTTCGGATCGCTCGGCAGGGGCGGAAGCGGGCTCTACGCGATGGACGTTATCAACCCAGCGGATCCGCAATTTTATTGGTACAGGGAGACGATAGAAGAAATCTTGAGCGGAGGCGGCGACGGCCCTCTGACCCTGGTTTGGAGGGCTTCAAACACTTCGCCGCCGCAGGGCTCCGCGCATCCGGCCACGCCGTACACCGCGCCAATACCCGAGAGCGGAGGGCCCAGGGATGATAATTATTGGAACGATGTGTATCAGAACCCCCAGAAACACGCTTACGAGCAGCTCGGATTCAACTCTCCGAAGCCGTATTTCAGCGTGGCCGAGCTGAAGTCGTCCTCGGGAGAGCCGGCGTATCGGAACCTGATAGCGTTGGGCGGCGGAATGCAGAATAAGCCGATATCGGAGATTAATCGGAACGGAAACATGATATCGATCCCTGATGAAAATGGGAAGATGGGGGCGGCGCTGTATCTGATCGATCCGGACGCGCGGTTTCATGGGGATAGAAACCCTGACGGAGGCGTCCGTGTTTATAACGGCGGTTCGCTCGAAAGCGTCCCCGCTGAATGGCGCGTAGGCAGCGAGCGGTGGGGGGACGACCCATATATGGGAATGGTCAACTCAGAGCCGGTATTCCTCGCCACCAGGTACAACAACTACGTAGCCCGCGGGTCCTTCTTCGCGGATAACAGAGGGAGCGTCTTCTATATCTCCTTCGAGGACCCGGAGACCGGTACTCCGTACGAATCCTGGGATCAGTGGAAGATATACGCCGTCGCGTCCCTTCGCGGCGCCGGCGACGCGGCGACCGACAGCTACTCCATACCGTGGGGGCTGATGGGAGGATCGCGCGGCGGGTCAAGCAAGCTGTGGGTTGGAGGCGGAACGGCGGACGCGCTGCTGGCGAATCCTCCCGACAGGGACCGTCAGAACCTCCCCAATAAGTCGCAGATGATATTCGCTTTCGTCATGCCGGACCTGGTGGAGGGAGAGAAGAGTCTCCGCAGCGGCTGGACGGAAATCAACGCGGAGGTGGGCGGCGCCAAGGTCGCCGCAAACGGCAAGGGATGGTATATACCCCTCCAGAAGGGAAATGAAGGCGATAAAGACGAATATGTGACCACGAGGCCGGTTCTCTTCGGAGGCAACATGTACATAGCGACGTTCATGGAGCGAAAGATAGATACAAAACCCGGGATGTGCGCGACGGACAAGCTCAATGGATCATCCAGGCTTTACGCCATATCGCTGGAGACAGGCGAGTCGGTGCTGTGGAACGACGGGAACACGAAATATCTCCAATTCGACGGCATCAGGATTACGAGTTTCACGATATCCGAGAAGGGGAGCGACACCCTGGTGGCGGCGTATCAGGTCCTCGACCAGAAGAGCGCGAACAGCGATATAAGCGAACACGTGAGCAAAGAGGAATTGCTCTCTAAAGTCGGCGATCTCGACGCTCTGGTGATAAAGATGCTTGAAGGCGGCGGCGGCGGAAGCGGCATAACCTCCAATGACAGCATGGTGAACTACTGGCGGTACTACTGAAACCGTTGAAGCGGGTGGTTTCGGCGCGCGATATCCGGGATTGAACGATGCGGAGGAGCCCGAGGGGCTCCTCCGCTTTATCACGGAAACGCCGATTCGCTTAAATGACGTTTTGCCGTTCGGAAATATAGACGCCGCAAGGGTTTAAACACCCTTTGGGCTCCTATCGATAAATCAGCCTTTTCTTATGTATCGCCGCGGATATGGACGGACGCGATTTTTATGATACTATAATTTTCATGGGTTACGCCGGCTTAGTATCGACGTTTGGCGGGCGCGTGGAAGGAGTGGATCGATGGATTCCGAACAGAGTTTTGGTTCGAGGAACGAGGCGTTCTGGCTGAGGATGGCGGCTTCTCCCAGTTTGAGCATAGTGCGCGATTCGCTGACGTTTGTGTTTCCGGTGTTGATATCGGGGGCCATAGCTCTGCTGATAAACAATTTTCCTCTCGCTTCCTACCAGGATTTCATGCAGCACGTCTTCGGCCCCGGGTGGCGAAATTTTGGGAAGTACGTTTGGAACGGCACGCTCGCCATTCTATCGCCGCTCACGGTCTGCACGCTTGGGTACAGGCTGTGCGAACTGTACAACGACAGCCATCAGCTCCGCCCCGTTCATCCCCTGATCGTGGGGATGATAAGCTTATGCTCGCTGATCGTGATGCTGGATGCCGACGCCGGGTCGTCGGGAATTCAGCAGAATTGGGTGAGGCTTCACGGGCTGTTCCTCGCCATAATTGTCGCTTTCGCGTCGAGCAAGCTGTTTTTGTGGATGTGGGACGCCGGAATCAGGCTGAATTTTTCGGTGGAGACCCCGAGTTCCATAATGGACAACGCGTTTTCGTCGCTGCTGCCCGGCGTGATTACGATATCGGCCTTTGCCGTCTTCAACTCGGTCATGGGCTATTTGGGCTATCAGGACATAAATATGCTGACCTACGAGATAATATGCAGGCCGTTCGTCAGAATGGGCAACAATCTCCTCACGGCGGTGCTGTTCAATTTTATGCGGCAGTTTTTGTGGTTTTGCGGCATTCACGGCTCCAACGCGCTGGAACCGGTTATGACGGAGCTTTATTCGTCGTCGGCCGCCTTGGGCGGCCCGTTGTCGCGGACGTTTTTCGACTGCTACGTCACTATGGGAGGCTCGGGCAACACGCTCTCCCTGCTGCTGGCGCTCATAGTCGCGCGCCGGGGCAAAAATATCGGAATGATCGCCAAGATGTCGATACTGCCGGCGATATTCAATATCAACGAGGTGCTGCTCTTTGGCCTTCCGATAGTCATGAACCCCGTTTTTTTCGTGCCGTTCCTGGCTTCCCCCATCGCGCTCACCATAATCGGATACATCGCGTTCTCCGTCGGCGCGGTGAGCGCGTCCAACGCGGACGTCATATGGACGACGCCGGTCATTTTCAGCGGCTACGCCGCGTCCGGAGGGTACTCGGGAGTCATGCTGCAGGTGTTCAATCTCGCCGTGGGAACCGCCATATATATGCCGTTCGTGCATATATACGACAGGATGTGGTCTTCGACGATCGAAAAGACCTACGGCGAACTCAAGAAACTGAGCTATACGTTCAGGGAGGGACAATGCGATGATCTGCTGCGGCGCAACGACGGGTTGGGGACCCTGACGCGGTCGCTGGCCGCCGATCTTTTCTTATCCATCGAAAAAAATGAGCTTTATCTGGAATATCAGCCGCAGGTCGACTGCCGCGACGGCCGCGTCTGCGGAGTGGAGGCCCTGCTCCGCTGGAATCACTGGCGCGTTGGCATGGTACCGCCGTCGCTTTTCATACCGCTTGCGGAAAAGACCGGCTTCATAGGAGAACTGGGCCTGTGGGTCTGCGATGAATCGTGCCGCCAGGCCGCCGCGTGGAGCGAGCGTGGAATAGACGGAGTCGTAATGTCGTTCAACGTGTCGGTAAAACAGCTCGACGACCCCGATCTCCCGGAGAAGGTGGCGTCCCTCATGGAAAAAACGGGCGTCGCCCCGGGGAAGATGAAGCTGGAAGTCACTGAATCGACCGGGCTCAGTTCGAACATGGGGCACAACGTCATTCTTCAGGACTTGAAAAGGACGGGGATCGCGATCGCCATAGATGATTTCGGGATGGGATATACGTCGCTCGTGTACCTGAAACAGTTCCCGGTGTCGATGATCAAGCTCGACGGCAGTCTGGTGCGGGACGTCGCCACGAACACGGTGACGATGAATATAATTTCGAGCATAAGCGAGCTGTGCAGAGCCATGGATATTCAACTGCTGGCCGAATTTGTGGAGACCGAGAACCAGGCGAAAACACTGAAAAGCCTTGGGTGCTGCGTCTTTCAGGGTTATCTCTACAGTCCTCCGCTCCGCGCGGACGACTGCGAAAAAGTTATAAGGAAAGGGTTTAAGAGTTTCTGACATGGCGGATGATTTCGAGAAGATAGGCAGTGTGCGGACAGGAGATCTCGAGCTGGTCTCGGGAAAGATAATACCGGATGTCGGACAGGCTTACGCCATGTACGGCGAGCCGAGCGGCGGCGGGGATAACGTGATATTGGTCTGTCACTCTCTCACCAGCTCTCACCATTTGGGCGGAGCGGACGTTCCGGGTCTGCCCGGAGGATGGATGGAACCGCTGCTGGGACCGGGACGGGCGCTCGACACGAACCGGCTGTGCGTCGTCTGCGTGAACAATCTGTGCAGCCCCTACGGCAGCACGGGGCCGATGAACGTGAACCCCGAAACGGGCGCCCCGTGGGGTATGAAATTCCCCGTGATAACCCCCAGGGATGTCGCCCGCGCGCAGCACGCGGCGCTTGAGGCCCTCGGAATAAAACGCGTCGCCATGGTTATGGGCGGTTCTTTCGGCGGCATGATATCGCTCGAATACGCGATGGAATTCGCGGACAGCGTCAAGTGCTGCGGCGTGATAGCCGCCCCGGCGCGGCTTTACCCGCAGGCGATCGCCTACAACGAGGTTCAGCGTCAGGCCATAACGTCCGATCCCGACTGGAACGGAGGGGATTATTACCCTGGGCAGGGCCCCGCGAAGGGGCTTGCTACGGCGCGGATGCTGGCGATGATAACATACCGCAGCGAGCAGAATTTCAGCGGAAGATGGATGCGCGGCATGAGCGGCGACGCGCACGAATGGGGAGCGAAATTCAAGGTGGAGGAGTATCTTGCGCATCATGGCAGCGCCCTGGTGGCGCGTTTCGACGCGAACTGCTATATCTACACGACAAGGGCTATGGATTTGCACGACGTGTCGTCGGGCAGAGGCGACCTGGAGGACGCTTTCAAGAGGCTGAGCGGCAAAGGCGTGCTGACGGTGGGCATTTCCAGCGACATACTGTTCCCGAGCTGGCAGGTAATGGAAACAGCCCGCTGGGCCGGAAAGGCGGGCGCGCGCTCCAATTACGAGGAGATAGAGAGCGACAATGGACATGACGCGTTTCTGATAGACTTCGACCAGATGGATGAAATACTGAGGTTTTTCTTCCGAAAGGAGAATATTTGAAAGAATGCCCGAAGTTTTCGCGTATGGCCCTTGACGGCGTTCGATAATTTGTATACTATATCGCATTGGTCTGAACGGACAAATTAAAATTTTCCGAAATTATAATCAGGCCATAAGCTCGCGAAACCGAATATGTCAATCCTTTAGACGATGCCCGTCCATTCCCGTTTGATGACTCGCGTTTCTTATTTTAAGGATTTTGTTTGGCGCGCGGGTATAGGGGGATATCATGACGACAGAAACAGAAAAAATTTCAGAACGCTTCGAGGACTTCAATCTTCGCCCGGAGCTGCTGAAGGTGATTGCGCGCAAGGGTTTTGAATCGCCGATGCCGGTTCAGGTACGGATACTCGAAGATGAGACTCTTACCGAGGGCGACCTTATAGTTCAGGCTCGCACGGGTTCGGGAAAGACTCTCGCTTTCGCGATTCCCATTTATAACGGCATGGGAAGAAATCAGACGTCGCCTCAGGCGTTAGTGCTTTCACCAACCAGAGAACTGGCTCAGCAGACGGCGAGAGAGTTTTCGTGGCTGGGCGCTGATATCGGGGCGCGCGTTTCCACTCTCGTCGGCGGTCTCGACATGGAACGGCAGATACGTTCCCTCAAAGACGGCGCATCGGTTGTGGTGGGTACGCCGGGACGTGTGTTGGATCACATCAGGAGAGGGTCTTTCGTCACTAACGATGTAAAAGTGCTGGTCCTGGATGAAGGGGATCACATGCTCGACATGGGATTTCGCGATGAACTGGAGGCAATTCTCGGCGGCATGGAAAACCTCGACAGGACGTGGCTTTTTTCCGCGACGATGCCTCCGGAGGTGACGTCGCTGGCAAAGAGGTATCTCGACGCTCCGCGCAAAATCTCGCTCGTATCCGACATAACGTGCCATGAGGATATAATGCAAAAGGCATACGTCATACCGGCTCGAAAGCGTTTCGAGGGGCTGGCGAACGTCCTGTTGTGGGAAGCTCCGGCGAGGGCGCTTCTTTTCTGTACGACGAAACTGGAGACGCAGGATATAACCGACCGGCTTTGCGACGAGGGTTTCAAGGCCTGCGCCATTCACGGAGACATGAGCCAGAGGGAGCGCAACGCGGCCATAGCTTCCCTTCGGGGCGGAAGGGTCGATATACTTGTAGCCACCGACGTCGCCGCGCGAGGACTGGATATAGACGGAATCAGCCATGTGATGCAATTCGGGCTTCCCGGCAACCTCGAAACATTCGTCCATCGCAGCGGCCGTACCGGACGCGCGGGTCACGAGGGCGCGAACGTGGCGCTCTTCACCAGCAGGGAACTGCGCTCGTTCAAGCAGATGGCGCACGGTTCGAACCTTCAAATGCAGGTAATTCCCGCCCCGGACTCGGCCGAGATAGAGGGTCAGCAGAAAGTACGTTTCGAGAATATGCTGATAGAGCGTTCGCTCGCCGGCGACGAATACCGGGGATGGGCCGACGAAGTGCTGAAGCGCGACGACGCCGAATTGATGATTGCGGGGCTTCTTGCCTGCGCTTACGGCGAACAGCCGCAGGGATATTCCATCCGTGCGGATGTGGAGGCCGAGTTGATCCGCGACAAAAAGCGAACCGCTCAAGCCGGCCCCGAGGCCCGGCGCAGCGCCGGTTATTCCGCGGGCGGCAGGCATCCGCGTCAGGGCATGGGCGGCGGGGTCCAGGTACAACTCAGCAAGGGGCGCGACGAGGGATGGGAAGTAGGCGCTCTCCTTGGCGCATTCTGCCGTTCCATGGGCATAACCCGCGAAGATGTGGGCAATATAAAATTGCGCGAGAATTCTGCGACCATAGAATTATCCGAACGCGCAGCCGGGCTTCTGGAATCGAAAAAAAGCCGTATGGCAAAAGAAGGGCTAACCGTCTCCGCCATAAGGGCATTGACGTCTGAACTTAAGGAACCGGTTTACAATCGTCCTCCTCGACGGGGCCGGCCGGAAGGCCGCGCCGGAGAGGGGCGTTCGGCGGAGCGGCGCGATCGGGGCGCCCGCGGGCGAAAGACTGATTTTGAACGCGCTCCCGCGAGAAGGGCGTGAAACCGCGGGATCAAAACCTCTGGCTCTGTCCAAACCCGGCAAGGAGCAAGCTCCCTGTACACTCTCTGGTTCCCCGGCGGAGCCTCAAGGTCTTGCCCGCGATAATTGAGGAAGAGCGTGACATATTGCGCAATCCGAACTTAAAGTGTAAAATCAGGATATGGAACTTCGACTGAGAATCTGATTTTAAAAGAATCGGCGACGCGATGGATGGAAGAGTTTTCATGCGAGATGAATTCTTGACTGACATAGGCTTTGAGCGGTGGCTCTGGCGGAAGCCCGGAGGCCTGTCGCCGGTTGTTTTGTGACGGCGGAGGCTCGAGGGCTGAAGATATTCTTCGCGCAGGAGCCCCGGTTTGGAATAACGAATAAAATATAAGGCGAGGGGCGAACGAAACGACCCTCGCTATTTTTATGCACTTGAAGGAGAGACTGGTTTTATGCGCAAAAAACTGCTAATGGGCAACGAGGCGATAGGTTTGGGCGCATTGCGGGCCGGAGTGTCGGTGGTTTGCGGCTATCCGGGAACTCCGTCGTCCGAAGTGCTGGAGACCATAGCAAGGGAACGCGCGGGCGTATACGTCGAATGGTCGGCGAACGAGAAGTCCGCAATGGAAGTTGGAGCCGGAGCGGCTATAGCGGGCGCGCGCGTGCTGGTCACAATGAAGCAGGTAGGCCTCAACGTAGCGTCTGATCCGCTGATGAGCCTGAATTACGTGGGCGTAAAGGGTGGAATGGTGGTGATGGCGGCGGACGATCCCGGCCCGATATCATCGCAGACCGAGCAGGATACGCGGCATTTCGGACGCTATGCCAAACTCGCCGTATTCGACCCTTCGAGCCCGGAGGAGGCATATACGATGATAGCGGACGCTTTTGACTGCTCGGAGAAAATCGGGCGTCCGGTGCTCTTTCGTCCTACGACTCGCGTTTGCCACAGTTATGCTTCGGTCGCCTTGCTCGGTCCGCTGCCTGGCGCACAGGCGGAAGGCTTCAACAAGGACGGCGGCCGCTGGGTCATATTCCCCAGGCTCGCTTACGCTAACCACATCAAAATAGAGGAGGGGCTGGCGAGACTGGCGGACGAGTTTTCGGACTACCGCGGCAACATTATTTGCGGCGGCGGGAAGCGCGGCATCGCCGCCGGAGGGGTGAGCTGGAGCTATGTCAAAGAAGCGCTGTCAGGTTCAGACGCCGGATGTAAACTGCTTAAAGTCGCTACGGTACCGTTTCCGACCAGACTGGGAGAAAAATTCATCGAAGATTTGGAATCCGTCCTTGTCGTGGAAGAACTCGACCCGGTCATAGAATCGGAACTGATATCTCTCTGCGGGAGGCTCGGCATAAAGACCGAAATCAGGGGAAAACTGAGCGGCGATATGCCGAACGCCGGGGAGAACGCTCCCGGATACGTAAAGAACGCCGTCCTTCGTTTTTTGGGACATGACGCCGAACCCTCCGCGCCGCCTCCGTACGAGCCCGCCCTCAAGCTTCCGGCGCGTCCCCCGGTACTCTGTGCCGGGTGTCCTCACCGGGCGTCCTTTTTCGCGGTCAAGAGAGCCGTCATGGGGCACAAGGCCGTTTTTTCCGGAGATATAGGCTGTTACACTCTTGGCAACGCTATGCCGCTTGACATGGTCGACACCTGCCTCTGCATGG
>JAISYN010000080.1 GCA_031269915.1 Synergistaceae bacterium | reverse complement strand
TTTTCTTATAAGCGTCCACGATTTTTTGGACATAACGCTTCGGCAGGCGGTATGGCGGTATCGCGTAGGTAAGGCATCCTCCGGGTTCTTCCTGTGTATCGATGATTGTGACAGAGTGCCCTGCCTTGCGCAGGAAGTATGCCGCCGTAAGCCCCGCTGGACCGGCGCCGACGAGCGCCACTTTTTTACCGCTCTCGGATGCCGGTTTAGCGTAGAATTTGTCCGCGTTGTCCAATATATAATCTCCCACGCGGCGTTCTACGAGATGTATCGCTACGTTTTCGTCCGTGGATGTACGGTTGCACTTTCCCTGGCATGTATGGGCGCAAACGCGCGACGTTATCATCGGAATCGGGTTTACTTCCATGATAATCCATGCCGCGCCTTCCATGTCGTTTTCGCGGATTCTGTCCATATAAGCCGGAATGTCGGTAAGAGCCGGACACTCGACCACGCATGGGGTGACATGAGTCTTCATGCCGCCGAAAATCGAGTGATAACGGTTATCTCCGCGGATGGCGTAACATTCGGCGCCGCCCTTCCTCATACAGTCCAGACGGTCTCCCACGTCGTGAGGATAACGGTAAAACCAGCACCGAACGTCCTGACAGATATTGCCGCCGATAGTAGCGACATTGCGGATTATGGGCGTCGCGACAGAGTAAGCGGCTTCGGCGAGAATCGGAATGTTTTCCTTTATTTCCGGCGAATTCGCTATTGTTGAAAGACGCGCCAGCGCGCCAATCTCGACATGTCCATTTTCCATTTTTATTGAGTCGCAGCCTTCGATCTCTTTGAGGCTGATTACGGTCTTGGGAGGATCTTTGAGAATTCCGGCTTTGAGACCGCCGATCAAATCGGTCCCCCCAGCCATTACAACGACAGAACCATCGTTGCTTTCTTTAAGCGCGGCAGCGGCATCGGAAAATGATTCTGCGTTTGCGAAATCGAAATATTTCATGTCGACGCTCCTCCTTTATATCCTTAACACTTGCCAAGGGCCGTCAGAACGACTGACGGCGTCGCCGGATATTCCTTGACGTCGACGCCTATGGCATTGGAAACCGCCATCAACACCGCGCTGGCGCCGGCGGCGCCTGAGATTTCCCCAATGCCGAGCGCCTTGAACATGAAGGAGTCAATTTGAGATTCCATGACATATCCGTCGTATTTCGGGAATTCGTTGAACGTGCGCCATTTGTAGTCGATGAGACTGGACGTGAGCAGCCGTCCGGTCGCTCTGTCCAAGATGTTTTCCTCGAAAATGGCCGTGTCGACGCACGCCGAACCGATTCCGCCCTCGTACTGCATTTCGAGGGCTTTGATGTCGATAATCTGTCCGATGTCGGCGCCGCCGCACATCCTGCAAAGCGCGATATGTCCCGTATCGAGATCGACTTCCACTTCGACGAACACGGTCATGCAACTCGGGACGTTGAACATCTCCATATGTTTGCCGTACCCGACGATAGAAAGCTCTTTCGGAGCGAGTTTAAACATGGGAACGCGCAATTCCGGAGTATCGCGCACGTATACGATGAAATCCTTCGTGTCCAACTGGTCGGCGTTGCGTTTGAAATAGTGCGAGGCCAGTTCCAGCGCCTGTTTTTTGCATTCCATCGCCGCGTTGGAAATCGCCTTGCCAGTGGTGATGACGCCGCGCGAACCGCAAAGGCCATAGTTTGAAGGATTGTATTTCGTGCCCGGTTCGGTAATTGAAACCTTTTCGTATGGAACGTTCAGGACTTCGGCCGCCACTTTGCAGGCGTTGCTGCGCGTACCCATCCCCGACTCGGTGATGTCGCACTCGATGATACACGTGGACGCCCTCTTTCCTCCCACGAGGTCGGGAACGATACGGACGATAGCTTCGGTGTTATCTTCGCTGATGTCCGCGTTTCCGATAACCCCCATGCCGACTCCGCGCGCTTTTTTGCCATTGACGGCAAAGGGTATGTTCCAGCCCTTCCACTTCTCCGACCAGCCTATTATGTCCGCCGTTTTCTGCATCGCTTCCGGGAAGAAGTAAGATGAGCGGCTTTTCCATGTGCGTCCGTCGCGCCAAATAAACGTATCGCCGGGCGCGATGTAATTCTTTTTGAACACTTCAAGCGGGTCGAAGTTACCGGCTTTCATCGTGGCGCAAAGGAGCTTTTCCAGACAACTGTTCAATTCCTGTCCGCCGTAACCGCGCACGATACCGGCGGCTTGACGGTTGGTCACCGCTATATGGCTGTCCATAAACCAGTTTTTACACTTGGCCAGCACAAGCTGCGCTTCGCCGAGACCGACGCCGACCTGTCCCTGAACGGAGTCCGCTATCGCCCCCGTATCGACCAGCCAGTCGCCCTCTACGGCGGTAACGTAGCCTTCCTTGTCCATGCCGACCTTCGCGGTGATTGTGCTGCCCAGACGAACTTCGTAAGCCATGAGCTGTTCGGCTTTCGTGAGAATGATTTTTACCGGCCGTTGAGTCTGAAGCGCGAGCATGCTTGCGGACAGCGCGGTAGTCATAAGAGATTGTTTATTGCCGTAACTGCCGCCTACGTTGAATGTCTTGACGCTTACGTTCGAATTCGGTATGCGCCCCTCGGCCATTAGTTTCATGATGTGCGCGCTCTGTGACGAAGCCCATATCGTATAGTTGTCTCCGCCGTCGTGCCGCGCTATGCAGGACGGTGTTTCCGGCGCGAGCGGCGCGGGCATTTTGTTGAAGCTTATCTTGTCTTCAGCGACATAAGCGGCTTCCTCAAAACCTTTCTTCACGTCGCCCTTGATTATCTGCCACCACGGGCCGTCCGGCTGGAAATACTTGATTCCATTGTCGACGTGATTTCCGGGAAAACGGTCATATATCTGCGGCGCGCCTTCGCGCAACGCTTCCTCGGCCGAATAAACCGGATCGAGCCGTTCGTATTCGATTTTAATGAGGTCTCTCGCTTCGTCGGCAATTTCGAGCGTGTCGGCGGCAATAAGCGCGACGACGTCTCCGACGTGATAAACTTTGTCTTCCATCAGAAGCCTGTGTACGGGAAGACCAAGTCCCCATTTCTGAGGTATGTTCTTGTAAGTGATAATCGCCTGTACTCCCTCGACCTTTTCGGCTGCCTGGGTATCTATCGACAGAATTTTCGCGTGAGGATACGGGCTTCTTTTGATTCTGCCGTAGAGCATGTGCGGAACCGAAAAGTCGTCCAAAAATATTGCCTTTCCGGTCACGATCTCTTTCGCCTCTTTGCGGGGGGTGTATTTACCCACATGACGATAATTCGGCTGTCTGATATCGCGGTAATTCATCGGCTTATTCCTCCTCAATCAAGCGAATGCCCGCAAACGTGACCGTTCGCGTACGGGCTCAAGAACAATTCCTGTCGCACTGGAATCGGATCTTTTACTTCGTCGTTTGCCCTGGTTAAGGTGGCGAGTTCCGCGTTTTCGTTTCCGGCTAATTTATTGAGAGCCCTCAAGACCGTATACTGGCTGATGCAGCGGCAATAGTTGCCGGATAGCGCTTCCGCGATTTCTTCGGGAGTGGGGTGCGCGTTCGACATAAAAAGAGCTTTAGCGACGATGATTATACCCGGCGTACAGTAACCGCACTGAAACGCGTATTCTTCAATAAACGCCTTCTGAATCGGGTCCAGTCCGTTGACCGGATCTTCCAAACCCTCGATGGTAGTAATATTTTTCCCATCCATATCTACTGTGAGCGCCATACAGGAAGCAATCGCCTCTCCGTCCGAGATGACGGCGCAGCAACCGCACGCGCCAGCGTCGCAAGATTCTTTTGAGCCTGTCAGTCCGAGCCTCCGGCGCAGCGTATGCGTGAGAGTTTCCGAAGGAGCGACGTCACCAAAGCCGTTCCCAACAGAAAATTTGTACTTTCTCTCATTGACGGTCAGAGTAATAGCCTTTTTTTTGATCATTACGAATTTAGCCTCCCCATTCATGCAAAACTCCACAACAATCGCCCTAGCGTTTTATGTGTCGCCTTGAAAACGATGCACAAATACAATCACGTACAGAGGTTTATTTCATCCTATTCCTCCAAACGTTGGTAAGTTTTGACACGTAATAAAAAAATTTTCATAATAGGTCGTTCGTTCGTACTATTATTATTGTATAGCCAAAGAACTTTTTGTCAAGGGATATTTTTAAATTCACAACTATGTTTCGCTAAAATGCGCTAAAAAATTAATGCCACATATGCAACATGGTTTCATATTGTGTGTCGCATTATATTTATTTTCTCCGCATACGTAATTTAAACTCTGGAAATGGTGCGTGAACCTCTTGATCGACACGCCGATCGACACCGGTCGACACGCCGCGCCAGAATTTAAATTAGAGATTGACAAGCTTTTATTAAATTATATAATGCAGTCAAATTGTTCGGACGTTCGTCAAAAATTAATATCGAGCGCCTAACGCTAAATCGGGGAAATATTTTAATATAGTAAGGAAGAGATTGATAATGAGCGTTCCTGACCTAAGTTATTGTTTCGGCTGTGGAAAAGACAATCCACATGGGTTGCGTCTCGTCAATAGGTATGAGGGAGAAAAAGCCGTGATGGAATTGACGGTCGAGAAATTTCATTGCGGTTTTCCGGGAATCCTTCACGGCGGTTTATCGTTCACTATGCTGGACGAAGTGATGCACTACGCGATATTCAACAAAGGCTTGGAATCCGTTACGGTATCGTCACAAATTG
>JAISYN010000074.1 GCA_031269915.1 Synergistaceae bacterium | reverse complement strand
ATGGAAGCGAGCAATTCGGTTCTTTCCCTGGCCTGACGGTCACGCATTGCGCTCTTATCTTCCCGCTGTGACATAACAAGCCGTTCGCGGAACTGTTTTTTGTCACTGTAATAGCTTTTCCTCTCCGCGATGTAAGCCCGCCAGTCAGCGTTGTCGTTCGATTTGTCGAGTGGTTTGGGATCGGATAACGTGCGCTCAGAATTGAGCTGACGTTCCGTTTCGCTCAGGGGCTGGTACGCGCCTATCCGCTTTTCGAGTTTGTTGAGCGATAGATCTCGGGACACGCTGCTCGCCTTGACCGCGATGTCGCCGACGTGGATGATCGCGCCGGAGCCTTTTTTCTCGTACCTCATGCCGTTTGCGGCCATGAGGCTGTGTAGACCGTCCAAATCGCGTATGCCATTGATATTGCCAGTCAATGCCTCCTGCGCCTTCCTTATCGCTGACTGCTCGCCAGTAAGGTTCTCAGCGTCCTTGACCTTCTGAGGGATTTTGGCGGTATAGCTGTCTACCGGTTTTCTAACCAGCTCGCCGTTCTCATCGAACTCAGACCACGCGTTTTCAGCGGACGCCCAACCCTGCGCGTGTTCGACCTGCCGCGCCGCTTTTTCCATGCTCCTGCGAGACCAGCCGCCGCCAGCCGTTACAGCCCTGTGCGTCTCCGGGTCTATACGGCTCACGCAGATGTGGAGGTGCATGTTGTCGGTGTTCTGGTGGAGTGAATAAACCGCCTGGCACTGCGATAGGCCCAGCGTATCGAGGGTGATCCTGACTGCCTCTTTCGCCTGTTCCGCGCTCGGGCGTTCGTTTTCCTTCCAGCTCAACAATAGGTGCATCACCGGGTCTTTGCAGCGTTTGTTCAAAAACGCCAGCGACTCCATCTCAAGCGTGGCCGTCTCGACAGAGGCCAGGTTGAGGCAGCCGGTAAAGGCGATCTTCTCGCCTTGCGGCCGCCCCTTGGACTTGCCGGTTATGTAGGCGTTCAAGGCACTGAACGAGCTGCGCGTTTTGGGATTCGTTATGTGCTTACCGATCATCGCCGTCAATCTCAATCCGCCGGCTCATCTTCAGCATGAGCGCGCGGATATCGTCCAAAATAAGGCGCGTCTGATCGGCATATACGCCGCCAGTGTCCGTGTAGGATTTCTTGAACAGCCCCGCCAGTTTTGACAGCAGGGCTATATCAGCGGAGTCGATCTTCGCCTGTTTCGGCACACGGACGAACCCTCGAAGGGCTTTGTCCCTGACGTACGCCGATACGGTGGCTCCTATTTTATCGGACTCAGAATGTATCTTCCCGTACTCGGACTCGTCAAGGCGGATGCCGACGTGGTATATGCGCTTCAATCCGTCTTTCTTTTTGGGTCTCGCCATGATTCATCACACCATCCTCCGTCGTGGATCTATATGTCTTTCATTGAATCTTGTGTGACAAGCCGGGCGTGAATGAGAAGCGACAGCGCCGAGTGAACGCCGTTTGAAGTTGTTGAGGCAAACCCCGGCGGGGGTTTGCGTTCAACAACTTCCGGCTTGTCACGTACCTATCTCATATACGCCGCGTAATCCGGCGCACGGCTCCGCTTCGAAATGTTTTGGCTTCGGAGATTCGTCTGCCCGCTAGGTTCACGGCTGCCTGTCCGGTATTCCGTAAAGCCGTAAAGGAAACCGTACATCCGTCTCGAAATCCGTGAATCGCGTTCAAGGATCCGGCAACGCCGTGCGCAAATCCGATAAGCGCTCTCCGGCGGTTTCGCCCTGAACCCGCTCCGTCTCAGGATTTCTGATATCGAGCCGGTTCTTCCGTCAACCTGTCCAACACATTCAGTATTCCGGCAAAGCGTGAAGTTTTTTGATACTGAAAACTGTCGGGCTGTCGAGTTTTCCGTCACACTGTCCAATATTTCGTCAAAGTGTGAAGATAACCGTCGAGCTTTCCGTAAACAGCATTCAGTTTCATGGCTGTTTTTCCGGCAAGCCGTCTCGATATCCGATAAGCGCTTAATGACAGTCGCTTCGCTCATAGTTCGCCGTTCCCTTCCGCTGTGACATCCGCATTCGCCACTTCTTCGATTTCCTCGAACATAGCGTTGGCTTTCCTGCGCCACGTCAGAAAATACTGCCTCGCCAGCGCGTTGAGCCTGCCCTCCGTTTCAGGGATCGTCTGTCCGCCCGAGTAGAAGATATCCGCTATCATGTCGGAGAGAGACGGAAAAGTGAGCGTTTTTGTCACCTTGGATTCCAGGAAATCCGACTCGCGCAGATAATTTATATAGAGCGTGAAGTCGGTGGCATTCCCGAAATACGTGTTGAGTACCGGGTAGACTGAACCGTAATCGACGTATCTGAGAAAATCTTCCAGCAAGAGGACGGAGTCCTTTTGCCGATTCATAGGCCAGAGAGTAACCAGGCCATATCGCCCGCCGCTTCTCAGTGTTTCCGTGAATTCACGCCCGTTCTTGCGGATCCCCATGTTGCTTCGCGCGGCGCTGTTTATCACGAAAAGTGTGTCCCGGCTCCCATCCAGAAGGTCGCTCAAAGCCAGCCAGCCGCGTTCATCTTCGTCTAATACAAGGCCGGCGCCAGGGATTTTTCCTTTGTAAGCACGCCCAACGTCCGGGTTTGAGTCATCTGTCTCGATCACGTGTATCGTCTTCTGATCGTTGTATTTGTCGATCAGGAACTGGACGAGGGCGTGTGATACCATGCTCTTGCCGACCCCGCCCTTGCTTCCGCCTACGTAGAAAATTGTGTCCTTCATGTACATCAACGTTTTTACCCCCTATTTTTATGTTTTGCTTAATATTCAAAGTTCCCATCAGAGAATTTGGTGATCTGTCCGTCGCCGATGTTGACTTTAAGGCTGGCCATATCCCTTATCCTCTCCCTTTTCGCCGCCGCGTTTGCGGTTTTTTGATCCTCGTGCCCGGCAACTGTGGTTGCTTTGCTTGTTTGTGCCGTTTTGCCGGTTTTAAAAGGCGTCGAATTACTTTCTGAATCTGTTTTTTCACTGAGCAGCTCATCTATCTCCTCCTCTCGTGCCAACCTGCGGCGTTCCCTGTGAAACGCTGCGCGGAGGCTGTACGGGTTCGATTTTTTCGGCAGCAAGCCATTTTTCTCGAAGGCACGGCATATCTGTGTGTAGCTGAAACCCTTGCTCCGAAACAGCTTTATCTTTTTGAACGCTGCCTTTGCAAGTTCCGAGTAGACGTACCCCTCTTTCGCGTTATACGGCTTCTCCCCTGTGAGATCCGCTTCCGCCCGTTCCATTGCTTCGCTAAAATCGTCATGCATGTGCCAGCCTCCGCAAACTCACTTTACGCATTGCCTGTAATTTGACGGGAGCGGCACTCATAGCATTTGGCCTTATGCCCGACAACGTGGTAGCGGTTGGCGGCTTGTCTGTTCCCGTCGAATTGCTGCTCTATGTCGATTACGCCGCGCAGCGTGAGCGCTTTCAATGATTCATGGACAGTCCTCTTGGCGCAGCAGGCTTCTTTCGCGATATCGGAGATCTTTAGTGAAGCTGTCCCTGTATCCGCGTTTGCGCGGACAGATACTGCCATGTACACCATTTTGGCGTTTGGCGATAGAGCCCCGTCCCTCATTACCTTGGCGTCAACGAGGATAAAATCAGGCTCTTGGTTTTCGGTCCGCACTGTCTCGGTAAAGGAGCGCATATCAGATCGCCTCCCTTCCGGTAAGGCTTTCGACCCAGGATTTCAGATCCGCCGTCCGGTAATAGCGGCGGCCTCCAATGGCGACGAACGGTGGAGCGGGAGTCCGTCCCTTGCGCGCGCCTTCGCTTCTGCTGCGCCGTAAAAAACTCAAAGACGTTCCAAGAACGAGAGCCGCGTCCTTTTCTCCAAGCAGCAACGGAAGGCAGTCCCAAGCGATTGGTGGTGGCGATTTCTCGATGCGCGACCTTATGGTCATGCCGCACACCCCCTTGGGCTGCGCAGGTTTTCAGGCGCGCGCCAACAGCCGAGGCTGCGCAGTGAAAGCCTTGGTACTGCGAAGATATTCAGTTTTTTGCCGCTAAGTGTGAAGGTTGTTGCCGTATACTGATGTGAAGGCCCTGGCGGGTCTCCTTGGTCTGATCCTCCGTCGTCGGACCCTTTGTCTCCAGATGATCCCGAATTGTGGGTGAATGCCGGGCGGGAAATGCCGCGATGGGCGCGGGCGTTCGTCCGTGTGCGGCATGTGAGCTTCCGCCAGTTTTGGAGAAGCGCCATGAGGCGTTTCGATGCCTTAAGATTGGCCGATACCCTCCCCGCATAAAACAGCCCCCACTTATTGGCCGCTTTTTTCACTGCCTTCGCCGTTGCCTCGGCTGGTTTCGCGAGGACGCAAAGGGACGCTGCGATCAGCGTCAGCGCTCCCAAGACGGCAAACATTGCGACAATTTGCGGTTGGTCCGGAAACGCCCGGTGCAACCAGTGAAGCGCCGCCGCAGGGATCGCCGCGCACAGCCCGCACTTGGCTATGAGTCTTTCATGCCGCGAAAAGTGTGAAAAGGTTTCACGTCCGGGTATCGGTTCGCTCAAGTTCTGTAGTTCCGTTCTTTGTCTCAAAATCTCAACTCCTTTCGATAAAGTTCTCTAAGTTCTCCTTTTTTGCGTTATCACTGCTTTTACGTTGTATCGCCGGGCCGCTCCTCCCTTCTATGCCAAACGTTTCCTTATCCCTGCCGTCGTTGCGCCTCCTTTTTTGAATTTGGATAAGTTGTTCCATTATATTCATCACACAGGCCTCGTCAATCCGGGGTGCAAAGGTTGCACCCCCTCCTGAATTCCGTAAATGCGCCGTAAAGATATAAAAAAAGGGCTTACGCTGAATCGCGTAAACCCTTGCTATCACTTGGTGGGTGATAGAGGAATCGAACCTCTGACCTCTTCCGTGTCAAGGAAGCAAAAAGGTGTTACATAGTCGAACATACTCTTACAAAATAATGGGTATCATCAGTAATAATCACGCTTTATAAAAATCTACCCAACTGCCTCTTGAAGTCTATTATAGCACATATTATACTTATCTGGAGGACATACTGAGGACAGCGCACGCGATTTCGGGCATTATAAAAAAATCTTATATTGACT
>JAISYN010000014.1 GCA_031269915.1 Synergistaceae bacterium | reverse complement strand
TCAGCGGAGGTTGGGAATCCAGCTTGGACGAGTATGCGCGAGCCGCTGTCGAAAAACGACGAGAAACTAAGAAAACGCGAGTTAACAGAAGATAATTTTCATATTTTGAGATAGGAGGTCATTTATATGAAGGCTTTGCAAAGGTCAAAAAGTATCCTCGCGCTGTGCGTTATGTTCTGTCTTGCCTCGAACGCCGCTCTCGCTGGCGGCGGATTGACGGGCGGCGCTACGGAGATGACGCAGCTCGCCAACAACGCCGAGCTTATAGAGCAGGTCGCGCAGTTGGCGGAGCAGATTCAAAACCAGATCACCATGATCCAGGACTTGATTTACAACACGCTGACGATACCGGATCAGTTGTTTCGGGACGTAAAGGGCGTTTACTCGAAGATCAAGGGGATCATAGACCAGACCAAGGGGCTCGCCTACAACCTCGCCAACATGGACGAGGAACTGAAACGCCGGTTCAAGAGCTACGCGGATATGAGCGCTCTCTCGAAGGTTGCGGACTTTTCCTCGACGTACCGAGAGATCGTGGACACTCAGATGGAGACAGTCAGGAACACGATGGAGGCCATAGGGGTCTCGATGGAAGAACTCGTGAACGACGACGCCTCCGCGCTCAAAGAGCTGCAAGGCAAGGCAAGCTCCGCCAAAGGCAGGAACGAGCTGATTCAGGCCACGAACCAGCTTTTGGGCTTTCTCGCCGAGGACGCGATGAAACTGCGCCAGCTCCAGATGATGCAGGCGCAGATGGCGGGGACGGCGTATGAGGCCGAACGCGCGCGGAGCGACCTTAGCGACAAGCGGCTGGAGGACTTCTTCAAGCGCTGGAACGAGACGCCGGTGAACATACCGGACGAGAGCCTCATCGACAGGCTGGGGAATTGACGATGACGGCGATAAACCGAAGGAAAATTGTGTTCGCCGGCATTGCCCTTTTCTGCCCTTTGTTTCTGCTGTGGCTCGCGCCTCCGGCTCACGCTCAGCTAGCGAACGTCGCTATGGCGGATTTGTACATGACGATAATGGACGCCTGCCAGGGTTGGCTCCAGAAGGCCGGGACGATAGCCTTGCAGCTTCTCGCGGTCACGGCGGTCATAGGCTTTGCCATAGGCATAAAGGATTTGGCGTTTGCCGGACACGTCACGCTCGACGGGATAGTGGCTTTGCTAGTTCGGTACGCCTTCATCGTCGGGCTGCTGACCTGGCTGCTCTCCGCGCCTCAGAGGCTCGCGCTTATAACCCTTTCCATAAAGAAAATTGGCGCGACGATATCCGGGCAGGACATCAGCTTCGGCGGGCTCATTGATTTGTTCAGCGAGGTCACGAACCCGCTGGTGGACTTCACAAACGGTTTAGGCTGGACTGATATCGGCCTGATCATTTGCATGACGTTTGTGATATTCCTCATAAACTGCCTCTTTTTCATGATCGCCAGCACTGTTTTGGTTGTGGAAATCGATGCGGTTTTCATCCTGATAGGCGGGCTCTTTACCGCGCCGTTTTTCGCCATTGGGTATTTCAGAGACATGTTCATGGGATACATCAAGGCGCTGGCCTCCGTGGGCGTCAAGATGCTCATGCTATGCCTGTGCCTTGGTGCGATGAGAAACATCATGTCAACGTGGCCGGGGATGGTAACAACTCAGCTCGAAAGCGCCGAAAGCGTATTCTCCTTCCTCATGCCAATGTCCTGTGCGTTGATAAGGTTTTACATGCTCGTCAAAGCAGTCCCGCAGTTCGCGTCGTCCGTCATGACCGGATCGGTCTCCGGCATGGACGGCGGCATGGTTCGCGCGGCGGCCGCGGCGGGTTACGGATTAGGGATGACGGTATTCAACACGAGCAGAATGGCGGCTCAGAAGATGATTGGCGGCGCTTCCATGGTCTCTCAGGCGGCGCAGACGTATAAGTACACCTCCCAGGCGGCGAAAGATACGGGCTCCACTCCGGGCGAGGCAAAGAGGGCAGGGGCGTGGGAAGCGTTCAAGACGGTGATGACCGGTCCCCAACCCGGAGGGCCGAGGGCGGCGGGCGACCGGATGTACGCGGATCATCAAAGGGAAAGTCAGTACGCGGACGCCAGGAGCGGAGGGGCGAACGCCATGTCAGCTCCTAACGCGGCGAATAACGCGAACGTTGAGCGAACGGCGAATGTCTCCGGCGCGCCGGCCTCGGCGGAGAGCAACCCATCGCCGGCATCATCGACAACGGCTTCCGGGGCGACGCACAGCGCGGGGCCGTATCTGCGCCCCACTCCGCAATCGATATTTGAGCCGGCGTCAAACCAGGCGCGCGTTTCGTCGGGAAACGTAACGATAGCCAATTTCCAGCCGCAAGCCGGGAGCGCGGAGGAGGCGCGTGACTTGTACAGCTCGTCGGATTTGGAATGGGGCGCATACGCCTCGGATAAAAAGAAGGGAGGGGAGAAATAAATGTTCGGCAAACATACCGAGGAATCCAGGGTCTTGGCGGAAGACCCGTTTCTCGCGGGACGGAACGAGTCGGCGGAAAGATACGGATACCTTTCGCAAAACGCCGCGCAGTGGCGGCGGATATCCCTCGCGCTTCTCGTCTGCTGCATGGCCTGCGTATTCGCCGTGATCTACGCGGCGAGGCGCATCACGGTAGTCCCGTACATCGTGCAGGTTGACCAACACGGATATGAGGTGGCGATAGAACCGGCGGCGCCGTCGCGAATTGATGCCCGTCTGGTAATCGCACACATCGGGCGCTATGTCTGGTCATTGAAGACCGTTTTCAACGACCCGGAGGCGCAGCTTCACATGATGAACTTCGTCTATAACTGCACGCCGGTGAATACGGCGGCTGAGAAGAAGTATAAGGAATACTACGCGGCGAACAATCCCATAGCCATAGGCGGGAACGAAACCATTTCCGTCACGGTCAACAGCGTTTTGTCCATGAGCGAATCGACATGGCAGGCGGAGTGGACGGAGGAACGCTTCACGGTCGGCGGCGACAGGGTTTCGGCGAAACATTACAGAGGGATTTTCACAACGGCGATTGTGACGCCCAATTCCATGCGGGAGATTCTCATAAACCCGCTGGGTATCTTCGTCGTCGATTTCAACTTTTCTGAGGTTCTGTAAGGAGGAATGTGAACGTGAACGACAATTTGCGCGTGTTCGATTTTGAGGACAGACAGGGGCGAATCGTCATCGTCGGGGGCGAACCGTGGTTTATAGCCAAGGATGTCGCCGCGGGGATAGGCGCGTCGTGGAACGGAGAGACCTCGATAAAGCATGTGCCCGAAGAATGGAGGGGGGTATTATCCGTTTATACCCCCTCCTCGAATCAGGAGATGTGGGCTTTGACGGAGCAGGGCTTGTATTTTTACCTCGCCCG
>JAISYN010000245.1 GCA_031269915.1 Synergistaceae bacterium | reverse complement strand
ATACTGCTGCGGCCGTTCTTTCCGGGATTGAAAACAAACCTCGCGATTTACACGGATCGCAGAACGTACTCCGTGGATTTATCGTCGAGCCTCGACGGTCTCCACATGGCTTACGTAGGATTCAAATATCCGGAAGAGGCGCCGCGCGAAGATGAACCGATCCAGCCCGGGCGTTACCGCGATCTGCTCGTCAGGTATGGAATCATCGAGGGCCCAGCCGGCAGCGAAAAACCGGCGGCAAAGCTCGTCGACGCCGTCGATTTGAACTTCGTGTACTCCATAAAGCCGCTTGCGGGCGGGAAGAAAAAAATTTCCTGGATGCCAAAATCAGTCTACGACTCGGATGGCCGGACATATTTCGTTATGCCCGGCAACGCGGAAAAAGCCATGCGGCAACTGTCGCTGTTTGTGATTAAGGGAGACGAAAGACTGTTTACGCCCCTCAAAGCGGTGAAAAATGACCTTCTGATGACCGAGATGGTCTTCGGCGAGGCGCTGCTGAAACTGGGCGGCGATGAGGTATCGATTGTAAGGTCACGGCAGGGGAATTGACGCGCTGCACTTCGCATCGCTATATTTCGTCATCAGTGCCCGCTTCTTGAGCTTGTTTTGGATTGTGCTGAAAAGAACGTCGCATTCGATGGGCTTGCCCACATGGTCATTCATTCCAGCCTTATGGGCTTGTTCTATATCTTCCTTGAATACATTGGCTGTCATGGCTATTATGATCATATCCTTTACATCCGGTCGATCCAAAGAACGTATAGCTTTGGTGGCGGCGTACCCATCCATCATTGGCATCTGCACATCCATCAAAATAACGTCATAATAACCAAGAGGGGAGGCGGATACCGCGCTGACAGCTTTTTCGCCGTTGTCGGCCGTATCCAGCTCCATATTGGTACCCTCAAAAAAGGCGTCAATTATTTCTCTGTTGATTTCGATATCATCCACGACCAGCGTTCTCAATCCGGTAAAATCATACATTGTAATATCGGCATCCTGTTCGGTGACGCGGGCGCTTTCGTCTTTGGTCAGCCATATACTGAAATAGAATGTTGAACCCGATCCTTCCTCGCTGTTTACCTTGATTTCGCCGCCCATCATCTCTACGATGCGCCGGCTGATTGTCAAACCAAGCCCGGTACCGCCAAAACGCCTGGATATGGAGTTGTCGGCCTGTTCGAAGGGAGAAAAGATACTTTGCTGTCTTTCAGGGGCAATGCCGATCCCGTTATCCTCAACAGTGAATTTGACTAAAACAGCCTCATTATTCTGTGATAGCCGTTCAGCGGTCAAGGAAACGGCGCCGTCCTCCGGGGTGAACTTTATCGCGTTGGAAATGAGATTGATAATCACCTGCGCCAGCCGCATGGAATCACCGATGAAGCGGGTATGGTTCAAATCGCGGTAGTGGAGCCGCAGGTCAATTCTCCTGTTGATGGCGGCTTGTTTCTGTCCGCCAAAAAGACTGTCCAAAACATCCGTGAGGCTGAACGGCTCGTTATGAAGGCTGAGCTTGCCTTCCTCAATTTTTGATATATCCAGCACATCGTTAATGAGTCCCAGCAGGTGGCTGGAAGAGATTTCAATCTGGTCAAGAGCTTTTTTGATCTCAGGCGTCATCTCCTCTCGCTTTGCAATTTGGGTCATGCCAAGTATCGCGTTCATGGGCGTCCGCATCTCGTGGCTGAGATTGGCCATGAATTCACTTTTGGCCTGTCCCGCACGATACGCTTGGCTTAAAGCGGCCATGTTGTTGTAAATACCGCTCATCTGCTGGCAATAGACCATAAACGAGGAAATCCGCTCATTGGGATTAAAGTCATAAAACGACTCTCGTTCCTGAGTAATACCCCCCAATACAACGGCAATAAGATTACAGCGGTTGTCAAACATAGAACAAAACATCGCATGCGCAAGACCGAGAGGCTTCCACGGCGAATCCTCCGGGATCGGAGATTCCCATAATCCCTTTTGTTTATAGAAAGCCCATAACTCCTCTCTGTTTGCCCAGTCGAATTTCAACTGCAATATTTGAGGCGGGTCGGAGAAATTACATCCGGCGACAAATTCAAGATACCGGCCCTCTGGGCCCAGTCCGTATATTGCGCCCATCTCCAGTTGGAAAATATCGACCACGCCTTCCGATATCACTTCCGAGAGAGCTTTCTGATCGGAAGCCTTGAATCCTGAAAGGCTGTATTTATGTATGCGGATGAATGTATCCATCTGCATGTCCAACCTGTGTTGCACATCGCGCGTTTTCTGTTCGGAAAGCTCGAAACGGCTGATTTGCCGCTGCAGGAACTCGATACGTTTCCGCGATGAAATATCTTTATTCGTCATGCTGTCTCCGTTTCACACAACATATATCCTCAACGATAGAGCGTCATCAGCGCCGTCGAGTAGTTGTGGTAGGCATTTTTACCACCCAATCGGGCATATTCGCCAAAGCCGTACATTCCTACCCAAGGGGGAACCTCGCCGTTGGAAGATAGCTGTGAATGCATCATTGCAATGATTTCGTCTTTGATGACCTTGTTGAACAGAAACCGGCCCCGAGCGAGACAGTCCGTCTGGAATACCGCCACTGGCGCGCCTCCGCCGATTTTCTCCTTAAGATAATCGAGAGAGCGCTGCTGCTCCAAGAATATGAGGTCTTCATCGCGGGTCGTCAGCCAGAGTTTCAGTCCCTCTTTTACGGTTGTCGCGTAGTAGATGGTTCCGTTCGCGTCATACTTAGTAACCACGCGAAGAATATGACTGTTACCGTATTCCTCGGCGACATCCGGCGGCAGTTCCTCCGCCAGCGCCCCTATCGGGATCGTCTCGCCGCAAATGGTATCCGGCGTCGGCGTGACGCCCAACCGTTCGGTGTAAACACTCCAGGCAGGCTTATAGTCCAACTCGATGATCTTGTTGCCCTCTGCTCTGGTAACAGTCATGGGTTCGCCGTAAGCGGTAAAACCGTGCGTTGCCCTGGTAACAGCGTTGAGGGTGGGGTCGGAGAACGCTACGGCCCACGCGCCGTGCTGCGTCAATTCGTCTCCCAGATATTGCTGACAAAGCAAACCTCGCATATTGTCCGAAGCGGTGCCGCCGAATATGATTATATGTTCGCCAAATGTTTCGTCAAACGCTTGAATGATCAAATCATTGGCGATATCTATGCCCGGGCAAAGCAAGTATATGGCAGTAGCGTCAGGCGCTTTGGCTTTCAGCGCGCCGGCAAGTTCCAGTCCTTTCTCATAGGAATTGCGACCGTATATCTCGCGAACAGCAGCCATTGACGCCTCTTCTTCCGGGCCTGATATTGCCATCATGGCAATATCATTCATTGATTCTCCGACGCCGTCTCTGCCTGTGACGCCGCTGCAGGAACTCCCGACCGTCGCGGCTCCGGGCAAGCGTTCTTTTACTGCCTCCGCCAATACGTCCAATTTGTGCCCAAGAGCGGCATTTACAATGATGAATCGGCAGTCTTCGGGCATCTTATCGCCGAACGCTGTTTCAAGGCATTCATCCATAGCGCGGCGGCCGTTAGCAATTCGGACATTGGCGGAATTAAATTTAAGCATAAAATTCACACTTCCTTACGTTCGTATTTTGTGTTTGTATTTTGTATATTATACGGTGTTGACATGCCCATATAAAACCTTCCTTTTACTTGGCAAACCGATTTTGAAAAAATTCGGTAAACGGCGTAAATTCATCAACATAAGAAACCGGAATTATCAACGCGCCAGAACTTCCCCAAGCCGCTGAAGCGATAATTCCAAAATCTAA